>CAMMCS010000011.1 GCA_946494635.1 uncultured Oscillibacter sp.
GCTTCCAAACCGAACCCGCTTCACTGGGCTTCGGTTTGGGGCCGCCGCTTCGCGGTGGTTTTGTCTGACCTTGAAAAAATATCGATTTTAACCTCCCCTTCCAAAAAGAAAGACATGACCAACAGGTCATGTCTTTCTTTTTGGGTTTCGCGGGCCGCGGGCCCGCTTCACCCTTCGGTGATTCAAATGCTCGGCGGAAGTGAATTCCGCCTGCGCTGAGGTTTTGCCGGCGGCAAAACGCTCGTACGGCGCAAAAGCGCCGCCGGCCAGATGGCCGGTTGCGCGGCTCTCCTGAAGTTTTTTGAACCTCGAGCATATCAGCTTTAACCGTCTCTTCCAATTGGACATCATACGGACGCCCGCTTTTTCAAAGGCGGCTTTGCCGCAAGGGTGTGGCCGTAATGGCAGAAACAGAATCTGGGGGGCAAGGCACAACGCATTGCCCCTCAGATTTTGTTTTTGAAGGCCCCATCCAACATCGCAATCAGGAGAAATGACGTTATATGGGGTACCGCTCCTGAGAGAAGATTGAAAGTGAACGGGTAACGGCAATATGCGGGGCAGAACAGCTGTGCCTGCGGGGCATGGGAGCCTTTATGGAGAACACATGGGTCATAGCCGACGTAACGATGGCTGCCACGGGGTGATCGCTGGCACCGCAGAGCCGAAGATCTCGCTCGGGATCGTTGTCCGGAATAAGGGAGCATCTGCAGGATCCGGAATATGGGCGGCGGAGAAACTGAGGCCTGCACGGCGCCCGCGCATTGCAGAGGTGCGGCCCGGGGCAGGGGACAGGCAGACACGCCGATCCGCTGCTTCATCGGAAGAAGGGCCTCGGGCTCCGGGGGGGGCTTCATCGGACCTTGCGCTCAGGGCGGCTGGGGCGATACGCTTGGACCGAGAGCAGAAGAGAGGGGGCTGATCGTGCTGGAGGTACGGGCGGAAGCCCGGAGCCATGCATCGAAGAAACGGTTCGGGGATGTCCCCCAATCGTTGGGGCGTTCATATGCCACAGGAAGGACTTCATTTTAGATAGCAGTATAGAGAAGAAGAGCCCTCCGGAGATCATCCACGGTCTGGCAGAGCTCCTGCTCAGTCATCCCCAGCGTGCTGCGGGCTTCCTCCAGATCATCTCCCCCGGCCAGCCGGATGGCCAGATGGAATTGCTTCTCGGGAAGGCGGCTCAGAAAGTCCCACAGGAGGACGCCGTTGGTGAAGTCCCCGTGATGGGTGGGAAGGCGGTTCAGAAATGTCTCATCGCTGTCGGGCGCAGCGGGTACATCCAGGGAGAGAAGCCGATACACCCGATCTTGGCGAAGCTGCTTCTCCACAAGGATGGCACTGCCGATCTGCCCATAGACATAGGGCCAGAAGCCGGGGGAGGAGAGAGGGCGGAACTGGCGAAAAGCGGTGAAGAAAGCGGCCCAGGCAATCGAACGGTATTCTTCATCACGGACGCTTACGCCATGGCAGGTGCAGAGTTGGCAGATGATTTCCTCCACCCAGAGCTGCTCATGACGGGAAAGCCGTCGGATATGCCTCATATGTGGGATGCCGCCTTCCGGCGCTTGCGGTTCTGAGGCTTGGGGACTGGGGAGGGAGCGGCCAGGCCGTCGTACTGCCCGACCCAGCAGTCCAGTGCCTCCTGCCAGTACATGAGATAGGACAGAGGGGGCTCCAGTCCTTTGCGGCGGAGCATCGCCCCCAGCGGATGATGCGTGCGGACGCCGGCCTGGGTGAATGTCAGATTATAAGGCCCCTTGGGGTCTAAACGGAGAAACCGGCCGTCGGGGCTGATCTGAAGGTGGAAGGCAGCCGTGCCTTGGAGGGCGTGGTGAAACGATTTATTCTGGCTGAGCCGGTTCTCCAAAGAGAGGGTGAGCCGGAATACGTTGATGCGGGCCGCGGGAGGAGGGACATCCTCAAAACGGGAGAAATCGAGATCAAAGTCTTGCAACACAAAGGAAACCTCCTTTTGAGTTTGGATAAAGTCGAATACGGCTCCATGTTCCCGACCGGGTCAATGCCTTGGCATCACAATGGTACAGAGCAGAGGGATACAAATCGGAGCTGAAGTTGAACAAGAGGATACCAAAATATGCGAAAAAAATCCATTTATAATATGCAAGAAAATGCCGGAAAATACCGGAAAAAAGGGCAAACAATGGACGATGATTTAAAACTTCTGAAATTGATATAATTTAACTTTTGGGAAAAGAAGCGTTGCTCTGGATCTCTGTCTGTGATCTGTCGTGGGACTCGCGGCTGGCGAGCAGCCTTGCGGGCGATATTTTTGCTGAAAATGGAAAGACGCTTTCAGCTGCTTCAGATAGATGTGTCATGCAAGGCTCTGCCTTTTCAAGGGCGGTTCTGCAGCAGAGATGCAGCTGTGATATAAAACAAGGACCTGCGGACTAAGGTGCTGTATACCTTCGTCCGTGGTTTTTGTTTTGCGGTTAGGGTAGCTGCCGACCAGAGCTGAGCAGGCAGCCATTTGCCGGAGGCAGGTATCATCACGGCGCAGGACTTTGACCGGCAGAGCGTCTGACCCTGTGCCTTGATGTGCACTTTTGCTTTTATATAAAATTTAATTTTGATTTTAAATGTAAAGGGAAATGATAAGAAGCTATCAAATTCTGCCTGTATAATTTGATTACAAATATTTCGGATTTTATTAAAATTAGAAATATATTAAAATTTTTTTATCAGATATAAACATGTGCAGCAGAAAGGGAAGCACCGCGCTCTTTTGAGATTTTAAGATTTTCTGGATGCTTTTAAAAATCGATTCCTATTTTTAGTAAATATTGAAATTAGAAATTGCTCTTCAAAATTTTAAAGGTAAATAATCGTTTTATACTGCGACTAAACAGAATGTATAAAAATTATTTTTATATTGTGATAATTTGAAAAAATTTTCACAAACTAGACAAATTTGCGGATAAAGACTTGTAATATTAGTGTATTTACAAATCTGTAAAATGTGAATAGAATAATATTGAAATTGAATTTTATTTTAATGGTACGCAACAAGATTAAAAAAGGAGATTGAGAGGACTATGGAGAAGAAAAAAATGTCCATCCCTGTGTCCGTTGGTATTGCCAGCACCTGGTTCGGCATGCATTGCGGGTCGGGCTTTGCGACAGGCTCCCAGTACACCATTTACTACAGCAAGTATGGCTGGCTGGCACTCATCATGCCCGTCATTACTTGGCTGGTGCTGGCGGTAGCTTTCTACTTCATTTTTGAGTACTGCCGGATCACCAAGGTGTCCTCCTACAAGGACTATGCCTCAAATGTGTTCATCAAGAAGATCGGCATTGTATTTATCATAGCCATCGACCTATGGTCCCTGTGTGCACAGATTTTGGGCGTTTCCGGTATTTTGGCCGGCTCCGGCTCCCTGTTTGAGGAGTACAACGTCAACTACTGGATTGGCGTGGCTGTGGCCGGTGCCATTGTCCTGGGCATGGTCGTGTTCGGCTCCCGGGTTATGATGCGGATTTCTACTTATCTGACGATCGGCCTGCTGGTCTGCATTACCATCCTGGGCTTTGTGGGCGCTGCCCAGAACTGGGACAACTTCGTGCAGGTGGTCGCCAACCGGGAAAATGACGGCGGCTCCTTCCTGGATGCCCTGGGCTCCGCACTGACCTATTCCGGCGTCCAGATCGGCTCCATGTTCGCTGTCTGCTCCATGGCCCCGGAGCTGAAGGATACCAAGGACTCCGCCAAGACTGCCTTCGGCGGCGCGTTCCTGAACCTGATCATGCTGCAGATCCTGGGCCTGGTCATGATCGCCAACTATCCCGAGATCAATGCCGAGACGCTGCCTGTCCTGACGGCCCTGTCCGCCATCGGCATCCCGGTGCTGCGGATCCTGTACGCCATCATGCTGTTCCTGGCCCTGATCTCCACCGGCGCCGGTTGCGCCTTCGCCATTGTTACCCGGTTTAAGGGGATCATTGCGAAGTGGTTCAAGTGCAGCGAGACCATCTCCGGTGTCATCATTGCCCTGGTGATGATGGCCATTGGCGTGTTCGGTTCCCAGTTCGGACTTACCGCCATCTTCTCCACCGGCTATGGATTCCTGTCCAAGCTGGCCTGGCCTCTGGGCATCCTACCTGCCATCATTATCCTGCCGATCCGCATTTACTACCTCAAGAAGAGCGGCGGCAAGTATGACTACCCTGCCAAGGCTGAGCAGTAAATTCATCCGGATTACTTCCTTAAATTAGGAGCCGCCCGCCCTACGGCGGGCGGCTCCAACCGGGAAAAACCAAACCATACCGGGCCGTGCGGAGTATACGGCTGAACAGACCTGAAGTCCCGTATATTTCAGGGACAGAGAAATGAGGAAAAGGAGTTATTTATGAAGTTGTTTACCAGAACCAAAATCGGCAACATGACCCTAAAGAACCGCATCATCATGTGCCCTATGGGGAACAAGACTGATCCGGACGGCGGCGTCCAGGAGCGTAACATCGACTATTTCGTGGAGCGTGCCAAGGGCGGCTGCGCCGCCATCTTCACCGGTGCCTTTATGTGTACGGAGGAATTTGAGACCCGCGGCTGCAATGTGCTCTATAATTTCTCCCATGTAGACCGGCTGAACCTGCTGGTAGACAAGGTCCACGCCTACGACTGCAAGCTGGTGGTGCAGCTGACCGCAGGCCTGGGCCGCATGGGTTACACAGATCCGACCCGCCCGCCGTATTCCGCCAGCGATACGGAGACCTTCTATTTTAAGGGCGTTTTCTGCAAGCCCTTTACCGTGGACCAGATCCACTACATGGTCAAGGCAATGGGCAATTCCGCGATGCTGGCTAAGAAGGCCGGCGCTGACGCGGTTGAGCTCCACTGCTATGGCGGATACCTGATCGACCAGTTCCAGACGGCCCTGTGGAACAAGCGGACGGACGAGTACGGCGGCAGCCTGGAGAACCGGATGCGCTTTACCATGGAAATCATCCGGGAGGTGCAGAAGACCTGCGGCCCGGACTTCCCCATCATTGTGAAGTTCTGTGTGACCCATGACATGGGAGATGCTCCCGGCTATCATGACATGGCCGAGGGGCTTGAGATGGCCAAAATGTATGAGGCAGCCGGCGTGGCTGCCCTCCATGTGGACGTGGGCTGCTACGATGCCTGGTACAAGGCCATCACTACCTGCTACAACAAGGAAGGGCACCAGCTCTTCGCTGCAAGGGCGGTGAAGAAGGCGGTCTCCATCCCTGTCATCACCCAGGGCAAGCTGTTTGACCCGTTAAAGGCAGAGGCTGTCCTGGAGGACGGCGACGCCGACATCGTCGGCCTGGGCCATCAGATGCTGACGGATCCATACTGGCCCCAGAAGGTCAAGGAGGGCCGGTACTACGATATCGTGCCCTGCATCGGCTGCAACGAGTGCATGTTCACCAGCCGCAACGGCCAGTACCGCCACTGCGCCGTCAATCCCCTGTGCTACCACGAGAAGGACTATCCCCTCATCCCTGCCGAGACACCCAGGAAGGTGCTGGTTATCGGCGGCGGCCCCGGCGGCATGATGGCGGCCATCACGGCTGCGTCCCGCGGCCACGACGTAACGCTGTGGGAGAAGGAGACCTGTTTGGGCGGCAACATGGTGGCCGCTGGCGCGCCTGATTTCAAGGTTGATGTAAAGCGCTATGAGACGTACCTTGTTCAGCAGATCCACATGTCCGGCGTCAAGGTGGTGCTCAATAAGACCGCCACCGCCGAAGAGGTTCTGAAGGGCGGCTTTGATGCGGTGATCCTGGCTGCCGGCTCCCGCAACATTATCCCCAGGATCAAGGGCATCGACGGGCCCAATGTCATGACCGCCAATGAGGCCATGTGCGGCAAGCCCCTGACCGGCAAGGTGCTGGTCATCGGCGGCGGCCTGGTGGGCATGGAGGCAGCCCTGCAGTTTGACGAGACCGCGGAGAAGGTCACGGTGGTAGAGATGGCGGACGCCATTCTGACAACCCTGGAGGAGAACCTGAACAACACCCAGGCCCTCAACGCCATGATCGAGAGCTCCCGGATCGACATTGTCACTTCCGCCTCCGTTACCGAGGTCGGGGACGGCTATGCCATCTATGAGAAGGACGGCAAGTCCGTGAAGATCGACTGCGACACCGTGGTGGTGGCGGTCGGTTACCACTCCAACAACGAGCTGGACGAGGCGCTGTGGGATCAGTTTGCGTTCTACCGCAACATCGTGCCGGAGAAAGCCCCCGGCAAGATTGTCCAGGTGGTTCACGCTGGCTTCCACGCCGGCCGCCTGGTGTAAAAAAGACCCCCGCCTGCCCTGTACGGGGCGGGCGGGGGCTGTTGTCTGCGCTGAAGAGCTTCCCTGCCGGAAAACGGTGGGGAAGGGCGGAGTCAGAGCAGTTCCGCAGTCTGCATGTGGGAGAAGATGGGACGGCATTCCTCATAGAGCTTGGCCAGGACGCTCCGCATGGTGGAGGCCAGCAGGGGGATGCTCTCCTGGGTGATCTGATAGATGGTGCCGCTGATGCTGATGGTGGCAAAAATCTCCCCGTTGGAGCTGTTTACCGGAAGGGCGATGCACCGCATGCCCAGCACGCCCTCCTCGTCATTCACCGCATAGCCGAGGGTCAGGATCTTCTCCAGATCCGCCTCCAGCTCCGCCCGGGAACACAGGGTTTTGGGCGTCAGGGGAGTGAGGGATTCCTTCTGGTAGTAACGGTTGCGGTCATTCCGGGACATCCCGCTGAGAAAGACCTTGCCGCAGGCGGTGGTGTACAGGGGGAAGGACTGCCCCAGATGGTGATAGACGCGGATCATCTGGTGGGTGGCGATGACCTCGTCCACATAGGTAACAGTGTCCCCGTTCTGGACGGCCAGGGCGGTGGAGAGGTTGGTCCGCTTGGCGATCTCCTGCAGGTAATGGTGGAGCAGCTGATTGAGTGAGAGGTTTTCCCGGATGGAGTTTCCCACCCAGAGGAACTTGTAGGAGAGGCTGTAAAGCTGGGTTTCCGCGTTTTGGTTGGCATAGCCGTTTTCGATCATCGCGTTGAGGATCCGCATGGCGGTGCTGGCGGGAATCCCGCTTTTCTCCGCGATATCGTTCAGCCGCATGGGCCTTCCTGTAAAGGTCATGGTTTCCAGAATCTGAAACATCCGGTCAATGGACTGGTTGGAGGCATTTTTCTCCATGTTCTGCACCTCAGTTCCTGAGAAGTCTTTTTTCTTTACAATACCACAGATTTGCGTGGGATGCAAGAAGTTTGTACTATAAATGAAATATGATTTCAATTACAGAGAGGAAGAGACAGAGAATAGAAAAAGTGAAAGGTCTATCTTTCCTGTAAAATAATGCTCGAAATTTGCTAAAAAATAATAAAAATCTGATTTTTGTGAAAAATATATATAAAGTAAGCGTTTTTCTCTACATCTGGTACTTTTAAAAATCTATTGACATCTGCCATACAAACGCGCTACAATCAAGTTACAAAATAAAATTCAATTTCAAAATCCAACGTGGAGGGGGGGCGCATGAAGTCGAATATACATATTATCGTCGGCCATTACGGAAGCGGAAAAACAGAATTTGCTGTCAACTACGCCATCAGGCGCAGGGAAAGCGGAAGTGAGGTGGCGATTGCCGACTTAGACATTGTAAATCCCTACTTCAGGTCCCGCCAGCAGGCGGACATGCTGGAAGCAAAGGGGATCCGCGTCGTCTCCAGCAATCTGGGCAACGATTGGCGGCTGGATCTTCCGGCGCTGAACAGCGAGCTGCAATCCTTTTTCATTGAGAGCCAGCGGGAGAATGTCATCGACGTGGGCGGAAACGCTGTTGGCGCCCGCGTCCTGGCCCGCTTCCGCAATGAGATTGCGGAGAGTCGCTACGACATGTGGCTGGTCATCAACGCCAATCGCTATGAGACCCAAACGCCGGAGCAGGCGATTGCCTTCGCGACGGATATCACCAGCGCCTGTGGATTGAAGCTCTCAGGAGTGATCAACAACACCCACATGCTGCGTGAGACGGAGCTGGAGGACATCCTGCGCGGCAGCAAAGTCACCAGGGAGGTTTGCTCCAAACTGGAAATTCCATGTATTTACACGGTATGTCCGGAACATCTGTTATCGGCCTGTGAGGCGGCCAGGGATCAGATCCCTGGGGAGCTGTTCCCCATCAAGCTGTACATGCGCCCGTCTTATCTGTAAACACAGGCGGCAGAAAGGAAAAAGGAGATATGATGAAGACGAAAGCAAAAATGACGATCGACACCGAAAAGTGCAAGGGCTGCGGCTTGTGCGTATCTGTCTGCCCTCTGAAGATCATGGAGATCGACAAGAGCATCACCAATAAAAAGGGTTATCACGCCGCCCGCAATATCGACATTGAAAAGTGCATTGCCTGCGGAAACTGCGCGATTACCTGCCCTGACGCGGTCATTACCCTGGAAAAAGAAGAAGGCTGAGGGAGAAAGGAACGGATATGGCAAGAGTATTGTTTAAAGGCAACGAAGTAATTGCCGAAGCGGCGCTGCGCGCCGGTGTTGACGCATTCTTTGGATATCCCATTACCCCGCAGAACGAAGTGCCGGAGTATCTGGCGAGAGAGATGCCCAAGCGGGGCGGCGTATTTCTGCAGACCGAGAGCGAGCTGGCTGGCATCAATATGGTACTGGGCGCCTCCGCGGCCGGTGCCAGAGTCATGACCAGCAGCTCCGGCCCGGGCCTCTGCCTGATGCTGGAGGCCATTTCCTCCATGGCCCTGACCCGCCTGCCCGCTGTGATTGTGGACGTGGTCCGCTCCGGCCCCGGCATGGGCGACCTGGCTCCGGCGCAGGAGGACTGGAAGCTCTCCGGCAATGGTGCCTACAAGATCCCCATTCTGCTGCCCGGCAACGTGCAGGAGCTGGCCAATATGGTGTTCGAGGCCTTCGACATCGCCGATCAGTACAGCACGCCGGTGCTGGTCCTGGCCGACGGCATGCTGGGCCAGATGATGGAGCCGGTGGATTTCGACAAGCTGCCTGAGCGCCGCAAGAACCTGCCTGACAAGCCCTGGCGCATGGCCAGCGTGGGGGAGAAGGGCTACCGGACCATGATGACCCTGACCTATGGCCGTCCCCTGACGGAGTTTACGGACCGGTTTGAGAATGAGACCATGCCCAAGATCATCGCCAATGAGACCCGCTACGAGGCTTACGGCCTGGAGGACGCCGACGTGGTAGTAGCCGCATATGGTACCAGTGCCCGTATGGCGAAGGCTGCCATCAAGGAGATCAAGACGGACCTGAAGTTCGGCTTCATCCGCCCCATGACCGCCTGGCCCTTCCCCAAGGAGCCCTTTGAGAAGATCGGACCCAACTGCAAGGCCGTCTTCTGCCCGGAGATCAACACCATCGGCCAGATGATCGACGACGTGCGGATCGCGGTTGCAGGCAGGATGCCGGTCTACCACATCGGCAACACCGCCGCCGGTCCCATGAATACCGCTAATATTATCGACGCGCTGCGCGCGTATGTGGAGGGGGTAGCGAAATGAGCATTGTCTATGAGAGAGCAAAGAGCCTCACGCCGGTAGATTTTACATACTGCCCCGGCTGCGGCCACGGCATTGCCACGAACCTGGTGGCGAAGGTGATTGATGAACTGGGGATCCAGAACGACACCATCTCCGTATCCTCGGTGGGCTGCGGCGGTATGAACCCCATGTTCTTTGACACCGATACCATCATCCCCATGCACGGCAGGGCCCCCGCGACGGCCACCGGCATCAAGCGCATCCACCCGGACAAGATCGTCTGGACCTATCAGGGCGACGGCGACCTGGCCTCCATCGGCACGGCGGAGATCGTCCATGCCGCCCACCGGGGCGAGAAGATCACCACGGTCTTCATCAACAACACCACCTACGGCATGACCGGCGGGCAGATGGCCCCCACCACCCTGGTGGGCCAGAAGACCACCACATCCCCCTATGGCCGTGACGAGAGCCACTGCGGCAAGCCCATCCGCATGAGCGAGCTGCTGGCCACCATCGAGGGCGCCAAGTTCATTGCCCGCGTGGCAATTGACACGCCCGCCCATATCCGCCAGGCCCAGAAGATGATCAAGCGGGCCTTCGAGTGCCAGATGAAGGGACTGGGCTTCGCCATGGTGGAAGTGCTGTCCACCTGCCCCACCAACTGGGGCATGACGCCCACGGAGTCCATGAAGTGGCAGACCGAGCACATGATCCCCTATTACCCCCTGGGCATTTACAAGGATTTTGAGTGAAAGGAGAAGCAACCATGGTAAATGAGAAATTGATCGTTGCCGGCTTCGGCGGCCAGGGCGTGCTGATGATCGGCAAGATGGTGGCGCTCTCCGGTATGGAAAACGGGATGGAGGTCAGCTGGCTGCCCGCTTACGGAAGTGAGATGCGGGGTGGCACCGCCACCTGCAGCGTCAATGTCTCCGACGAGCCGGTGGACTCCCCCATGATCCAGAAGCCCACGGCGCTGATCATCATGAACCTGCCGTCCCTGCTGAAGTATGAGAGCTGGGCGGTTCCCGGCGCTAAGGTCATCATCAACAGCTCCCTAGTGGAGCAGGAGCCCACCCGGACTGACATTGACGTCTATAAGGTGCCCTTCAACGACCTGGCCACCCAGGCGGGGAATGAGCGGGGCATGAACATGCTGGTGGCCGGCGCTTACGCCGCCATCACCGGCAGCATCACCCTGCAGAACCTGTATGACGCCATCGACCACACCTTCGTGGATTCCAAGGCCAAATTCGCCGAGGGCAACAAGCAGATGGCCAAGCTGGGCTATGACTACGCCGTGGAGCATTTTTCCAAGTGACGGAGGGGACCGGGATGTACAAGATTCTAGTTCTGAATCCGGGCTCCACTTCCACAAAGGTCGCCTATTACGAGGACGCCGTCAATGTCTGTGAGCGGAACCTTGACGTGGACCGGGGCGCCATCGCCGGAATGAAGGACATCTTCGACCAGATGGACCTGCGGAAGGCGACCATTCAGAAGTTCCTGGAGGAGGAGCACATCAGGCCCGAGGAGCTGAGCTTCATCGTCTCCCGGGGCGGGGGCGGAGGCAACCTGATGGCCGGCGGCTATCTCATTGATGAGGCGCTGGTGCAGCACTGCTACGACTACGATACGCCCCATGCCTCGTCCCTGGGCCCAGTCATCGCCTATGAGATGGGCAAAAAGCTGGGGATCCCCGCCTTTATTTACGATGGCGAGGGCGTCAACGAGTTCATCCCGGAGGCGTGCCTCTCCGGCTTCAAGGATTTCCCCATCGCCCCAGGCTCCCATACCCTCAACGCCAAGGCCGCGGCCCGGATCGGCGCGGCCAGGCTGGGCGGGAAGATGGAGGATTACAATATCGTCGTCTGCCATCTGGGCGGCGGCAGCTCCACGTCCGCCCACCGGAAGGGGAGGCTGATTGACTCCACCAGCGACGCATACAGCGCCGAGCGTGCCGGAGGCGTGCCCTTTATGGCGCTGATCGGGTTTGTGGCCGGCTGCTTCAGCGGCAAGTACACCCATAAGGACATCCTGAAGATGATTATGGGCGGAGGCGGCCTGGTGGCCTATCTCGGCACCAGCGATCTCCGGGAGGTCGAGAAGATGATCGACGCGGGGGATGAGGCGGCGAAGCTGGCCTTTGACGGCATGGTCTATGCCCAGGCCAAGGATATCGCGGCGATGTCCTCCACCATGGATATGGACGTGGATGCCATCGTCCTCACCGGCGGCATGGCCCACTCCAAGCGGCTGGTGGATGCTCTGACCGCCCGGGTCTCCAAGATCGCGCCGGTTATCGTGGCCGCCGGCTCCCATGAGATGGACTCCCTGGCCACAGGCGGCATCCGCCTGATGAACCATGAGGAGAAGTACCACAAATTCGGAAAAGACAGCTCGGAGGATGCGTATGTCTGACAGGAGAAAAATTCGGGTGGATCTGGACAACCACCATGTCCACCTGCGTGAGGAGACGGTTTTCAAGCTTTTTGGAGAGGGCTATGTGTTGCCCCAGAAGAAGTATCTGGGCGGCGGCGAGTACGTCTCCACGGAAACCATCACGATCCAGGGCCCCAAGGGGAAGATCGAGGGGATCCGGGTCCTGGGGCCCCACCGTCCCTTCGACCAGGTGGAGCTGCTGGCCAGCGACACCGTCAAGCTGGGGGTGGACGCCCCCGTTGTGGAGTCCGGCAACCTGAAGGACGCCTGTGAGCTGACGCTCATCGGCCCCAAGGGCACGGCAACGCTCAACTGCGGCATTGTAGCCGCCCGCCATGTTCACATCTGCACCAAGTCTCTTGGCGAGATGGGCCTGCAGAATATGCAGACCGTTTCCATCACTTCCGACGGCCCCCGCTCTGTGACCTTCCACAACGTCATCGTGCGGGAGAATACAGTCACAGATCTTGATGTGATCCACATGGATTTTGAAGAGGGCAACGCCGCCGGCGTAAAGACCGGCGACTACCTGGAACTGGAGTACTGAGATGGATTTCGGTACCCATCACGTCTGCCTCAAGGTATCTGATCCCGCGCGGTCCGCGGAGTTCTACCAAACAGCACTGGGATTCGGGGAGTGCTCGATCATCCATCACACTCCAACCATTACCTCCTATTTCCTGAGCGCCCCGGATCACGGGCTCCAGCTCCAACTCCTACACGGAGTTGGGCTGGATCCCGGCCGCGCATCATACGGGCACCTGGGCATGCGGACGGAGGACATTCAGGCCAGCTTCGCCTTTCACAGTCAGATGGGCTGCGTCAGCGACCAGATTGTGGAGCAGCCCCACCAGTTCGGGTACTTCATCAAGGATCCGGATGGCTATGAGACGGAGATTGTGCAGCTGAAGTAGGACAAAAGAACACACCATTTTCGGAAAGGACGGCCATTAATGAAGATCACGAGTATTGACATTTTCAAGGCAATTGTGGAGTCCCCGACTCCGGGCTGGTTCCCCATCTGCGTCCGGATCAACACGGACGAGGGGATCTGCGGCTGGGGCGAGTCCGGCATCCCTGTCATGTCCGGCCGCGACGCCACCATGACCATGATCTCCGAGATCGCGCCCTTCATCCTGGGGATGGATCCCCTGGATCACGAGGTGATCTGGCAGAAGCTGTACAACGGCTCTTACTGGGCCTACGGCGGCGGCCCCATCCCCTTTGCCGCCATCAGCGCCCTGGATATCGCCCTGTGGGACATCAAGGGCAAGGCCACGAACCTGCCGGTGTACAAGCTGCTGGGCGGCAAGCTCAACCCCAAGATCAAGGCCTACGCCAGCCAGATCCAGCTGGGCTGGGGCCCCATTGACCACCCGGTCCTGACCCCGGAGGACTATGCCCGGGAGGCCAAGCGCGCCATCGCCGAGGGCTTCACCGCCGTGAAGGTGGATCCCCTGTGGACGGACGACAAGGGCCTGTGTACCAGCCCCCAGCGCATCTACCGCACCGACGGCTCCGACTGGGAGTGGAAGAAGCTGGACACCAAGTATCAGCTCAAGACCGTCTCCGACCGGGTGGGCGCCATCCGGGATGCTGTGGGCGACAACATCGGCATTGTCATCGAGCTCCACGGCATGACCGACGTGAACACCTCCATCCAGATCGGCCGGGAGCTGGATCAGTATGACTGCCTGTATTATGAGGAGCCCGGCCAGTCCATGGACTACCGCTACCTCAAGGAGCTCCACGACAATGTAAAGACCTGCACCGCCACCGGCGAGCGCATCGGCTCCCTGTGGGGCTTCAAGCAGTTCATCGAGAACCGGGCCATCGACGTGGCGCAGCCGGATCTGGGCGTCGTGGGCGGCATCACCGAGATGAAGAAGGTCTGCGACTATGCCAACGCCTATGACGTGGGCGTGCAGATGCACTGCATGGCCGGCCCCATTGCCTGCGCCGCCACGCTGCACATCGAGGCGGCGATCCCCAACTTCGTCTATCACGAGTGCCTGCAGTGGAACACCCTGCCCGTGTTCACCGGCATCGGCAAGTACGACGACATGCTGCTGCCCAAGGACGGCTACTTCGAGGTGCCCGACCGGCCCGGCATCGGCCAGGAGCTCAGCGAGGAGGCCATTGCCAAGTCCGAGATCATCACCGTCAAGTAATTTCAGATTTCTCTCTGTGGTCCTTTGCGGAATCCCTTTTCCTGCGTGTTCCCGCCCCTGCAATGGGGGCGGGAACACGCAAAAAGGGCTGGATTTCCGCAGGGGAGCGCGGCGGACACAAAGAACGGGGTTCTCTGCCCCGGAGAAGAGGAGGAGCGCTTTTTGAAAATCCCAACGGTTACCGGCCTGGTGGACGCCAGCCAGCTGGGCTATACCCTGATCCATGAGCATGCGGTCACCTGCTGCGACTGGTCCATGCGGATGTGCCTGCGGGGGCAGTTCTGCCAGGAGGACCGGCTGCTGGAGATGGCGGTGATCCAACTGAAAAAGGCGAAGGCCGCCGGCATCGACACCATTGTGGACGGCACCCCCATCAATCTGGGCAGGGACATCCGCCTGATCCGGCAGGCCTCGGAGCAAAGCGGCGTGCGGGTCATCGTCTCCACCGGCTTCTACCACCAGGAGGACCCCTGGCTGGCGTGGAAGCCCAGAGAGGAGATCTACGGCTACCTGGCTTATGAGTGTGAGCACGGCGTGGAGGAGACTGATATCCTGCCCGGCATCCTCAAGTGTGCCGTAGATCACCTGGGCCTGACGGACTACATCATCAAAATGCTGGGAATCACGGCGGACGTGGCCAGAACCTACCACCTGCCCGTGTTCTGCCACACCATTCCGGAGCTCCGCCACGGCGGCGCCATGCTGGACATCATGGCGGATCACGGCGTGGCACTGGGGAGCGTGATTGCCGGCCACAGCGGCGATGTGGACGACCTGGACTACCTGGAATCGCTGCTGGACCGGGGCTGCTATCTGGGCATGGACCGCTTCGGCACGGTGACGGCTACCCCGGGCACCACGCTGGAGCGCCGGGTGGACACCATCCTGCGGCTGTGCCGGGACGGCTGGGCCCACCGGCTGCTGATCTCCCACGACTACGCGCCCTATACGGGCTTTGTACCCTCCTGGCAGGAGGCCAGCACAGACGAGGCGCTAGAAAAGGAAGTGAACTTCACCTATTTTGAGAAGTTCGCCGCCCCGATGCTGCTGGAAAAGGGCCTGCCGGAGGAGACGCTTCGCATGCTGACCCGCGAGAATCCCAGGCGGTTTTTGGAACAGCGGGACTGATCGGCTGGGATCCGTGGGCCTGAGTGATTGAAAGGGAGCAGATAAGATGAAAATTGTTCTTTTTTACAACACAAAGGGATCTCCCACCTGTGAGAATTACTACCATCTGATGGATGAGAGCGGCATTCAGTACGAGCGGTTCCTGGACTCCGCCACCGAGGACCAGGTGGTGGAGGCCTGCAGGGGCGCGGATGCGGTCCTCACCTGTATCCAGCCCTTCCCGAAATCTGTGATCGAGCGGCTGGACGAGAGCGTCAAGTGCATCGTCCGGGTGGCTATGGGCTACGAGATCGTGGATGTGGAGGCTGCCACCAGGCGGGGCATCTATGTGTGCAATGTCCCGGACTACGCCATGGAGGAAGTCGCTGTCCACCAGACGGCCCTGATCCTGGCCGCGCTGCGGAAGGTCTGCTGGTATGACTGGAAGGTCCGGGAGGGGGAGTACAAGTATGTGGGGTACCTCTCCGGCTATCCGGCCAGACGGATCTCCACCCTCTCCGTGGGCCTGCTGGGCTTCGGGCGCATCGCAAAGAATGTGGCCAAGTATATGAAGGCCTTCGGCGCCAAGGTCTATGCCTTTGATCCCTTCCTGCCGGAGTCCGTCTTTGAGGAGCATGGCGTCATTCATGCCAAGACCAAGGACAAGATCTTTGCCAACTGCGACATCATCACGCCCAACATCCCGCTGATGGAATCCTCCTACCACATCATCGACGCCGACGCCATCTCCAAAATGAAGGAGGGCGTCATCGTGGTCAACACGGGCCGCGGCCCGCTGGTGGACGAGGCTGCGCTGATCGAGGGCCTCCGGAGCGGCAAGATCCGTGCCGCCGGCCTGGACGTGTTCGAAAAAGAGCCTCTTCCCGCGGACAGTCCGCTGCTGAAGATGCGCAACGTGGTGCTGACGCCCCACATCGCCTTCCAGACCGAGGAATCCTATGAGGAGCTCCAGCGGAAGGCCGTGGAATACGCCATCCAGGGCGCCATGGGCGAAATGCCGCCCAGCGCCGTGAACCGGGACGCCCGCAAGTAAAAATCAAGACAGAAAGAAGCGTAACTATGAAGATCGTTCATTTCCATAACCCAGGCTCTCCCAATGTGGAGCAGTACAAGGATATGTTCGCCGAGCACGGCATCGCCTATGAGCAGTATCCCGAGTTCCTCTCCGCGGAGGAGCAGCTGGCAGCCTGCAGGGGCGCCGACGCCATCGTCACCAGTATCCTGAAATTCCCCCGGGAGATTATCGAGCAGCTGGACGAGAGCGTCAAGTGCATCGTCCGCACCGCCATGGGCTACGAGATCGTGGACGTGGCGGCGGCCTCCGAGCGGGGGATCTATGTGTGCAATGTGCCGGACTACGCCATGCAGGAGGTGGCCATGCATCAGGTGGCGCTCATCATGGCACTGTGCCGGAAGCTGAAGATCTATGACCAGTTCGTTCACTCTGGCGAGTGGACCCGCCAGTCCATGGTGCCCGGCTATGAGTGCCGCCGGATCTCCACTTTGACGGTGGGTCTGCTGGGCCTGGGCCGGATCGCCAGAAATGTGGCCAAGACCATGCTGTCCATGGGCGCCACGGTCTGCACCCACGACCCCTACCTGAGCCGTGAGGCGGTAGAGGCCCTGGGGGTGAAGTACTGCGCCACAAAGGACGAGCTGCTGGCCCAGAGCGACGTGATCAGCGCCAATATTCCGCTGACGGACGAGTCCTATCACATCATCGACGCTGACGCCATCTCCAGGATGAAGGACGGGGTCATCGTGGTGAACACCGGCCGCGGCGGCCTTGTGGACACGGACGCACTGGTCAGCGGGCTGCGGAGCGGAAAAATCAAGGCTGCCGGCCTGGACGTCTATGAGGTGGAGCCCTTCCACGACGTGGACCATCCGCTGATGAAAATGGACAATGTCATCCTGACGAACCACGTGGCGTACCAGTCCACGGAGTCCTTTGAGGAACTGCAGTATAAGTCCGCGCTCTACGCCATGCAGGGCGCCATGGGCGAAGTGCCGGCAGGCGCCGTGAACCGGGGCTGCCGGGAGAATATGTAAGGGGGCATCTGAAAATATGGTGAAGTATGACGGCTATGCCATTGTGACAGGCGGCGCCCGGGGTATGGGCGCGGCTATCTGCCGCCAGCTGGCGGCGGACGGATACGACATCGTCTGCAACTATGTATCTGACTCCTCAAAGGCCAAGGTAGAGGAACTGTCCGCCGAGATCAGCGAAAAATACGGCCGCAGGGTCGTTCCGGCCCAGGGTGACGTCTCCAGATATGAGGACTGCCAGAAGGTGGTCCAGACCGCGGTGGACGCCCTGGGCGAAAAAATCGCCGTGCTGGTGAACAACGCCGGCGTCACAGTCCGCGCGGAGCTGGCGGATCAGAACCAGGACGAGATCCTGCGGGTGATGAACACCAACCTGATGGCCGGCATCTACATGTGCCGGCTGGTGCTGCCTTACATGTATCAGCGCAATACCGGCAGCATTGTCAACATCACCTCAGTGGGCGGCATGACCGGCTTCCCCCGGCAGACCACCTACTGCGCCGCCAAGTGGGGCATGAACGGGCTGACCAAGGCGCTGGCCAAGGAGGCCGGGCCCCACGGCATCCGGGTGAACGCGGTGGCCCCCGGCTTCATCGTCACGGACATGACGCTGGAAAACAAGCCCGCCTTTGACAGCTACCGCGCCGCGTCTCCCATCGGGATGCTGGGTGAACCGGAGTATATCGCGGAGGCGGTGTCCTATGTGGTATCCGCGGAGTTCATGACGGGACAGGTGATCTCCCCCAATGGCGGGCTGGTCATCTGAGCCGGGGCTGCGGCAGGCCTGTCCGCAGTCTCACAAGAACGGGAAATGCCTGGCAGAGCTGCCAGGCATTTCTTATAACCCCTAACCCCCGCAGATCCCGCGCCCGGCAAAGGCTCCCGGGCGCGGCGCCGGCGCAGGCCGGGTCAAAAGAACGCCCGCACCGCAGAGGCGGCGCGTCCGGAAAAGGAGAAAGAAAATTTTATGGATTTTATCAAACGAAGGTGGATCTGCCTGGCCGCCGCCACCGCCATTGAGGTGCTGCTGGGCATCGCCTATGCGTGGAGCGTGTTCCAGGGGCCCTTTGTGGAAAAGTACGGCTGGTCCATCAGCGGAATTACCGGCGCCTATACGCTGATGTCCCTGATTACCATGCTGTTCACGGTTTTTGCCGGCGAAAAGCTGCGCAGAAAGCTGTCCGTCCGCCGGGAGGTCCTTATCGGCGGCGTGATCTACTCGGCGGCGATCCTGGGACTGTCCTTCATGGGAGGGAACCTTCTGGAGCTGTATTTCTGGTGGGGCCTGGTTTTGCCGGTGGGCACCGCCATGTCCTATCCTGTGCTGCTGTCCTACGCGCTGCAGCTGTTTCCGGATCGGACGGGACTGGCGGGCGGATTGGTCTCAGCGGGGTACGCCCTGGGATCGGTGATCTGGGCCCCGCTGGCAACCGTGGTCTCCGGTGCGGCGGGAGATATCTCGGCAGCCTTCCGGGTGCTGGGGACCATCTTTCTGACAGGGATCGTTCTGATGGCCCTGCTGCTGCGGGAGGTGCCGGCGGATTTCCGGCAGAGGCTGGCCGCCCGGAGCGGAGCGGTGGAGAAGAGAAAGCCGGTCCGCCGGGGCGTGTATAACGTGGGAAGGCGGGAGATGCTGCGGACCCGGGAGTTCTTTCTGGCGATTCTGACCCTGATGCTGGCGCTCTCCTGCGGAAACATGATCCTCAGCCAGGGCTCTCCCATCATGACCCACTATTTTGCGGTAAGCACGACGGAAGCGGCCTTCGTGGTCTCCCTGCTGTCCATTGCCAACATGGGAGGACGGATGCTGTGGGGCGCGGCCTCAGACCGGATCGGAAAGGTGCGGACCCTGGGGATCCTCCATATTCTGGCGGCGGTGTTTGCCGCCGGGCTGCTGGTGCTGCAGAGCCAGACCCTGTTTGTCATTGCCCTTATGGGAACCATCTTCGCCTATGGCGGCGCCTCCTGCATGCTGGCCCCTGTAACGGAGGAGCTCTTCGGCGCAGAGCATATCACGGAAAACTATTCCGTCACCTTCTGCGGCTATACGCTCTCCGGGATGATTGGCCCGATGCTGACGTCGGCCATCCGCCAGGGGACAGGCAGCTACGTCCCCGCGTTTTTGTGCGTGGTGCTGTTCTCCCTGGCGGGTGCGGCGCTGTGCGCCGCCCTGCTCTGGAGGACCCGGCGCATCCGGCGGCGGAGAGATGAGACCCTGCTCAGCAGCGGATAACGGGCCTGCGGCGCCGTGGGCCCGAGGGCGCTGGCCCGGCAGGGCCCTCCGCCCCGCGCTTCACCGGCTGCCCCGGGGCGGAGGGAATTTCACTCTTTCCCTCCGGCGTAAGGTGTGGTAGAATACAACACCAGAAGGAGGCGACGCCCGATGGATGAGAGAAAACTGCCCCATGACCATGGCCAGTCCATGGAGCGGGAGCTGAACCATATGCCCAGTGTGGAGGAGTTTCAGACTGTGGCCGACATCTTCAAGCAGCTTGGGGACGGCAGCCGCATCCGGATCTTCTGGCTTCTGTGCCACTGCGAGGAATGTGTCATCAACCTTTCCGCCATGGTGGAGATGAGCTCCCCGGCGGTGTCCCACCACCTGAAGCAGCTGAAGGCCGGCGGCCTTATTGTCAGCCGGCGGGAGGGAAAAGAGGTCTACTACAGGGCCGCGGACACAGAGCGGGCGCAGCTGCTCCACCACATGATCGAGGCCATGGTGGAGATCGCCTGCCCATCGGCGTGAAGCCCCGGCGGCCGCCAGGAAGGGGGAGAGGGATATGGATGCCGTGACGACAGGGGGCGGGATACAGACGCCGGCCCGGACCGGCAGGCGGGTCGCTGCCCTGGATGCCCTGCGGGGGCTGACGCTTTTGAGCATGATCGCCTACCATACCTGCTGGGACCTGGTGTACCTGTTCGGCGCGGACTGGGGCTGGTACCGGGGTTCCGGCGCCTACCTCTGGCAGCAGAGCATCTGCTGGACCTTCATCCTCCTCTCCGGGTTCTGCTGGTCGATGGGAAGGCGGCCCCTCCGCCGGGGGCTGACGGTATTCGCCTGCGGCGCCGTGGTGACACTGGTGACGGTGGTGTTCATGCCCGGCGAGCGGATCCTCTTCGGTGTGCTGACGCTGATCGGCTCCGCCATGCTGCTGATGGTCCCCCTGGAGAAGCCGCTGCGGCGGGTGCCTGCGGGAGCCGGACTTGCGGCCTGCGGGGCGCTCTTCGCCCTGCTGCGGAACGTGAACCGGGGGACGCTGGGATTCGAGGGCCTCGTCCTGGCGGAGGTTCCGGTGGGCCTTTACCGCAATCTTTTCACCGCCTGGCTGGGCTTTCCGGGGCCGGACTTTTCCTCGACAGATTACTTCTCCCTGCTGCCGTGGGGGCTCCTGTTCCTGTCTGGATATTTCCTTTACAGGCTATGGGGCAAAAGGGTTTTGGCGGCGGCTTCCCGCCTGCCGGACTGCCCGCCCCTCAGCGCCTTGGGACGGTGGTCCCTGCCCGTGTACATGCTACACCAGCCGGTGGTCTACGGAGTGCTGCTGGCACTCAGGGGCATCTCGGTTCTGTGAGGCGGCCGCTCCCGCGCCGCCCCGGCACTGCGGCGCGGCTTTTCCGGGCCTCTTGTGGAAAATGGCAAAGAAATCCGCGGGGCTTCCGGAAAAAGCGGCAGGTAAACGATTGACATTGCGGAAAACCCGTGCTTTAATAGGAATATTATGAGCCGCGCCGCAGGAAGATGCGCCGCGGAAGGGGGAGGACCATCGGTGGACCTGTACAGCATTGGTGAAATGGTAGTGGACTTCATTCCCGGCAGCGAGCCGGGCAGCTATCTGCAGAACGCGGGGGGCGCTCCCGCCAATTTGGCGATTGCCGCCGCCCGGTGCGGCCTGGAGACGGGCATGTGCTGCTCTGTGGGCGATGACGCCTTTGGCAGTTTTCTGCTGGGCACGCTGGAAAAAAACAATGTGAAGGTTCTGCGGCCCGAGCCCTGCCGGGAGGCTGTGACCACCATGGCCTTTGTCACCCTGACGGATACGGGGGACCGGACCTTTACCTTTGTCCGCAAGCCCGGGGCTGACATGTTCCTGCGGGAGGAGGACGTGCGGGAGGAGGATATCCGGGACGCGGTGATCGTCCACGCCGGCTCCTGTTCGCTCTCCGCCTCGCCGGAGGCGGAGGCCACGGAGCGGGCGCTTCGGCTTGGCCGGGAGATGGGCAAGCTGGTGAGCTTTGACGTCAACTACCGGGACGTGATGTGGCCCGGCGGCGAGGAGGCCTGCGCAGAGCGGGTACGGCGGGTTCTTCCCTGGGTTGACATTCTGAAGGTGGCCCGGGAGGAAGTGGGCGTCCTGGGCGGTGAAGAGGCGCTGCCCACCTTGATGGAGCAATACGGCCTGACCCTGGTGGTGGAGACCCAGGGCGCCCGGGGGGCTCTGGGCTTCTTCCAGGACCGGCGGATCGCCATTCCCGGCCGGCGGGCCCGGTGCGTGGACGCCACCGGCGCCGGTGACGCCTTCTGGGGCGCCCTGCTGGCCCATCTGCGGCAGCGGGGGATCACCAGGGCGGAAGAGCTGACGGCGGAGATCGTCCAGGAGGCCATGGCCTGCGGCAATGTGGGCGGCTGGCTGTGCGTGCAGGAGAAGGGGGCAATCTCCTCTCTGCCCACCCAGGAGGAGATCCGGCGGTATCTGTCATAAAGGGCGCCGAACCCTGGAAACAACGGGAAATTCGGGGTTGACAAACGGCCTGCCGACTTTTAAAATAAAGCCAAGCAAGGGAGCTCCCGCGAGGGGGCTGAGAGGAGGGGCAAGTCCCTCGACCTGACCTGATTTGGGTAATGCCAACGTAGGGACGCAGCACAAAAGCCGTGCGGAGTCTCCTCCGTATGGAGGAAAACAGAGCTGACGGCGGGGTGTCCCACAGGGGGCGCCCCGCTTTTTTGCTTGGCCGGGACGGTATCCCGGCCGGAAATTGGAGGAATGTGAGATGAAGACCACCCAGCGGCTGTACGAGGCCGCCCACCCCATCTGGGAGCAGTGCTATGACCACCCCTTTGTGCAGGGGATCGGCGACGGCAGCCTGGATCTGGAGAAGTTCCAGTGGTTCCTGCTCCAGGACTACCTGTACTTATTCGACTACGCCCGGGTGTTCGCCTACGGCGTGGTGAAGGCCCGGGACCCGGAGCTGATGCGGACCTTCTCCGCCAATGTGGACGCCATCCTGGGGGGCGAGATGAAGGTCCATCGGGCCTACATGGCGCGCCTGGGCATCACGGAGGAACAGGTGTTCGCCGTGCAGCCGGCCCTGTCCAACCTGTCCTACACCCACTATATGCTGGCCTGCGCCGCCGCCGGCGGCCCGGCGGAGATCATCGCCGCCATCCTCTCCTGCTCCTGGAGCTACGCGGAGATCGGCACCCGGCTGGCGGCCATCCCCGGGGCGGCGGACCACCCCTTCTACGGCGAGTGGATCCGCAGCTACGCGGGGGAGGACTACCAGAAGACCAATGACGCCCTGGTGGAGCTGATGGACCAGCTGGCGGAGGGCTGTACCGAGGCGGAGTATCGGCGGCTGGAGGAGATCTTCGTCAGCTGCAGCCGGTACGAGCTGGGCTTCTGGGAGATGGCCTGGACGCTGGAGCGGTGAGCCATGCATATGCTGGAATTCCAAGATGTCTCCTACCAGTACCCCAGCGAGGACTTTGACATCATCGACCGCCTGAGCTTTTCCGTGGCGCCGGGCTCCTTCCACTGCATCATCGGCATCAGCGGCTGCGGCAAGAGCACCATCTTCCGCATGACCAACGGCCTGCTGCAGCCCAAGGGCGGCACCATCCTGGTGGGGGGGCAGTCCATCGCGGGGCGGAAGGGCTACTGCGGCTACATGCCCCAGAAGGACCTGCTGTTCCCCTGGCGGACGGTGGGGGAGAACGTGGCCCTGCCCCTGGAGATCCAGGGTGGGCTCTCCAAGGCGGAGCGCCGGGACCGGGCGGAGGCGGCCCTTCGTGACGTGGGCCTTTCCGGCTGCCTGGACAAAATGCCCGACGAGCTCTCCGGCGGGATGCGGCAGCGGGCGGCCTTTGCCCGCACCATGCTGACGGGCTGTGACCTGCTGCTGCTGGACGAGCCCTTCTCCGCCCTGGACTTCCTCACCCGCATCTCCATGCAGGAGTGGCTGGTGGACCAGTGGCGGCGCCACAAAAAGACCATCCTCTTCATCACCCACGACGTGGAGGAGGCCCTGTTCCTCTCCCAGAGCGTGCTGGTGGTGGAGCACACCCCCATCCGGGAGCTGGCGGAGATCCCGGTGCCCGCCGCCTTCCCCCGGGACCGGTCCAGCCTGAAGCTGGCGGAGATGGTGGAGCTGAAGGAGCACCTCATTGATCTTCTGCGAAAGCAGGTGACGGTATGAAGCAAGCCTGCAAGGCCAATCTCCCGGCCCTGATTTTTCTCTTTGCCCTGCTGATCCTGTGGCAGGCGGGGGCCATGGGCATGGACGCCGCCTACATCCTGCCGTCTCCCACCCAGATCCTGGCCAAGCTGTGGGAGCTGCGAGCGCCCCTCTTCACCGTCCATCTGCCCGCCACCATGCTGGTGACCGCCATCGGCCTGGGCATCTCCCTGGTGCTGGGCCTGGCGCTGGCGGTGTTGATGGACGGCAGCGACATGGTGCGGCGGATGATCTACCCCATCGTGGTGGTGTCCCAGACCATCCCCACCACCGCCATCGCGCCGCTGTTTGTGCTGTGGTTCGGCTACGGCATCTGGAGCAAGGTGCTGGTGACGGTGCTCATCACCTTTTTCCCCATCACCATCACGGTGTACGACGGCCTCCGCTCCGCCAAGACGGAGATGGCGGAGCTGCTTCAGACCTACGGAGCCACCAGGAAGGACATCTTTTTGAAGATCAAGGTGCCCTGCGCCCTGCCCTACTTCTTCTCCGCCATCAAGATGGCGGTGCCCATGAGCATCATCGGCGCGGCCATCGGCGAGTGGCTGGGGGCCAAGAGCGGCCTGGGTTACTTCTCCCGCCGGATGATGACCCAGCTGGACGGCGC
>CAMMCS010000012.1 GCA_946494635.1 uncultured Oscillibacter sp.
CTCCACACCCCCTCCCCATTCCCCCCCCCGGAAGCGCCCGGCGGGGAAAGGGCCCCCCCTCCCCCCGCCGGACGGCGCGCTACTTTCCGAAACCGAAGAGCCCCCGCTTCCTGTAAGGGGTTTCCTCCACTGAAACGGCGGTGTAGCCCGTGGCGTCGATCACCCGGCGGATCTCCGCCGGGTCCAGGGGCTCCTCCGAGAGGATCACCGTCTCCCCCTTGCCGTGGGAGGAGGTGACCTTCTTCACCGGCAAGGCCTTTCGCACCGCGTCGTTGACGTGGGCCTCGCACATGCCGCACTGCATCCCGTCCACCTTCACCGTATACTGTGTCATTCCGATTCCTCCTGTCCCATCGGGCGCTCCCCCATTCGGACGGAGCGCTTGACTGCATTTATAGCACCAGGTGATTGTCCGCCATGGCCTCCGCCTCCGCCGGGTCGTGGGTCACCAGCAGCACCGTCCGGCCGGCGCTGCGGCGGCGGGTATCCTCCATCACCAGGGCCTTGGTGTCCTCGTCCAGCCCCCGGAACGGCTCGTCCAGCAGCAGCAGGTCATACTCTGCCAGCAGGGCCCGGAGGATGGCCACCCGGCGGCGCATCCCGCCGGAAAACTCCTCCACCCGCTGCCCTCCCGTTCCCGTCAGGCCCACCGCGGCCAGGGCCTCCTCCACGGCGCTCTCCTCCAGCCGGGGGTTCACCAGCCGGATGTTGGCCGGGGCGCTCAGCCATTGGCACAGCCGGTCCTCCTGGAACACCGCGCTCAGGCGCAGGCCCTCCAGGCCCAGGATCCGGCCGCTGTCCGGCTTCTCCAGGCCCATCAGCAGCCGGAGCAGGGTGGTCTTCCCCGCGCCGGAGGGGGCCATCAGGCTGGTGGTCTTCCCCAGGGGCAGCACGGCGGAGAAATCCCGCAGCACCGCCTTGTCCCCGTAGGACTTGCAGAGCCGGTCCATCACGATTCCTTCCATGGCTCACATCCTCTCCAGCGCCCGGGCCCCGGCCTTCAGCAGCCGCAAAAACAGCTTCTCAAAGGCCAGGCTCACCAGGACGATCACCAGCGTCCAGGCGAAGAGGTCCGGCGTATCCAGGTAGATCTTGGCCTGCTGGAGCCGCTCCCCGATGGAGCCCTGGGGCATGCCGATCACCTCCGCCGCCACCCCCGCCTTCCAGCACAGGCCCAGGGCCACGCCGCAGGCGGCCTCAAAGAAGGGGTACACCTGGGGCACGTAGAGGTAGCGCAGCCGCCGCCCCACCGGCAGGCGGAACACCCGCCCCATCTCCAGCAGCTGCCGGTCCGCCGACCGGATCCCCTCCAGCACGTTGGCGTACACCACCGGCAGCACCATCAAAAAGGAGATCAGCACCGCCAGGTTCCGGGAGGAGAAGAGGATCAGGGCCAGGATGATGAAGGACGCCACGGGGATGGACTTGATGGCCAGCAGGGCCGGCGCCAGCAGCTCCTCCACCCGGCGGAACCGGGCGGACAGGGCCGCCAGCAGCACCCCCGCCGCCGTGGCGGCCAGGAAGCCCCCCATGATCCGCAGGGAGGACATGCCCACCGCCCGCCAGAAGGGGCCGGTGACAACCAGCTCCCCCAGCCGCCCCAGCACCCGCAGGGGGGACACCAGGAACAGCTCCTGGTCCAGGGCCATGGCCCCCAGCTGCCACACCGCCAGCCAGAAGAGCACCGCCCAGAGCCGGATGGCCCGCGGCTTTCCCCCCATCTCAGCGGCTGTAGTAGAAGTCGTCCCCGGGCAGCTGACCGCCCACGGACTGGGGATTCTGCTCGAAGAGCACGTTCAGGTAGCCGGAGAGCTTCTCCCGCATCTCCGAGCCGTCGATATAGACGATGTTGCAGGCGGGGATGGCGCGCTCCGCCACCTCCGCGGTGACGATCTCATAGCTGCCCACCAGCTGGGCCGCCTCCGCCACGTTGGCGTTCACGTACTCCACAGAGGCCTTATAGTGGTCCAGGAAGGCGGACACCGCCTCCGGGTGGGCCTCCACAAACTCTGTCCGGGCCACCACCACGCCGGTGAGGAGGGCGGAAGGCGTTTCGCTGCCGGCCTGGAGGGCGTCCCACTCCTCCGTCAGGTCCAGGGCCACCCGGATGCTGTCGCTCTTGGTCTGGGCGGTGGTGACAAAGGGCTGGGGCAGCATGGCCACGGAGCCCTCCTCCGCCAGCAGTGAGGCCAGGCACTCGGCGTGCTCGCTCTTCCACTCGATGGTCACGTCGGCGGCGGGGTCAATGCCGTTCTGGCTGAGGATATAGTTGAGGGCGTACTCCGGCGTGGCCCCCTTGCCGCTGGCGTAGATGGTCCGGCCCCGCAGATCCTCCACGGACTGGACCGTATCTCCGCTCTCCACAAGGTAGAGCACCCCCAGGGTGTTGATGGCCAGCACCTGGACGCCGCCGTCCAGGTTGTTGTAGAGCACGGAGGCCAGGTTGGCGGGCACGGCGGCGATATCCGTGGTCCCCTGGCCCAGGGCGGCGGTGACCGCGTCGGTGGCCGCCTCAATGGTGAACTGGTAGTTGTTGTCCGTCAGCTCCCCGCCGTCCGCCTGGCGCATCATCTCCACCATGCCCATGGCCGTGGGGCCCTTCAGGGCCGTCACCCGCACGTCCACCGGCTGGGCGGTCTGCTCCTCTCCGGCGTCCCCCTGGTCCGACACGGGCGGGGTATTCTCTCCTTCGTTCCCGGCGTTCCCGCCGTTATTTTCCGTGTTTCCGGCGCCGCAGCCCGCCAGCAGGGACGCCGTCAGGCACAGGGCGCACAGCAGTGATAGAACTCTTTTCATCGTACAGTTTCTCTTCCTTTCCTGTGGTCTTTTTCTCCGGCCCCGCCGGCACATCCGCGGAAAACCGCCGGCCGGCCGCCGGCTTGTCGTACTGGTCTATTGTACACCGGCTTCTGTGGTTAGTAAATACTAACTATCTGTATTGTAGATGCGCACCCCCGGGAAGTCAAGGGAAATCTTCCTCTCCCGTCAAATTTTCGCCCCGGCGTAACCCCCCGCCGGGGACGGCTTCCCCGGCGCCCTGCGGCCCCGTTTCCTCCTTCGGAACCCGCCCCCAAGAAGCAGGCTCCCCGGCAAGGCCATCAGCCTTACCGGGGAGCCTTTCTGTCTTTCCCCAATCGAAAACCGCACGCAGCTACAGCGGGTCCTGTCCGCTCTTCTGCCGGTCCAGAAGCCCCTGCATATAGGCCAGTGCCAGGGACTTTCCCCTTTCATCCAGCCCATCCCAGCTCCGCAGGCACCGCCTCTGGTCCGCCGTCAGCCGGGCCCCCTCGTCCTCCGCGGAAAAAAATTGGGCCAGGGTAATGCCAAACCCCTGGCAGATCTTCATCAGCGACGGCAGGGAGGGCACGTTGCTCTTATGCAGCATGGTGCTCAGCGTGGAATAGGGGATTCCGGAGGCCTTGGCCAGCCGGTAGTAGCTCCAGGAGCGCGCCTCGCAGAGCTCCGCAATGCGCCCGCTTACGTCGAATTCTTCCATGAAGCACCCCCCGGTCTTTTCTGGTTCTATTTTACCCGGAAGTCCCACGGCGCGTTAGATAATAATTTCCGATATAGTTTTCTTGATTTTGTGTCGGATATCCGTTATAATGTTGGAATCAGCTCCCCACTCCCGCCCAGGCCGGACCGGCCTGCCGCAAAATCCATGGGATTTGTTCCTGTTTTTTCTCCCTCCGCCAAAATATCCGCAATTTCGCGGGGGCTGGGCAGTAAAATTTTCTTGGCGCCGGGCTTTTCCCCGCCGGTTTCCCCGTCTGCGCTCCGGGTGTTCCCCAGCAGCGCAGGCGCGAAGCGGCCCCGGCCATCCGCCCCCTGAGGCTTGTCCCGGCGGGGCCTGTTCCCGTTTCCGCCGGTCAGGAAACGGCCGGCTTTTCATAAGTGATTGAGAAGGAGGTATACGAAATGAAACAGCGTTTTTTGCGGTATCCGGCGCCGCCGGCAGGGCGGCGCTCCGGCTCTCCCGCCCAGGAGAGGAGGGGTGTGCTGTGAGGAAACGAATCTTACGGCGGACGGGCTCCCTTCTGCTGAGCCTGTGCCTGCTGATCGGGCTCCTACCCGTGTCGGCCTGGGCGAAGTACGAACCTGACCCCGGCATAGAGCCACGCGAGTATATTATTGATGACGCAGACGGAAATGATACCGGACTGATCGCCAAGGAATACGGAAACCTAGAAAATATCGAGGGCGAATGGAAAATGACCTTGGATTTGGTCATTGAAGTTGACCCGTCAAAACACTGGCCTGCGTACTCGCACAAGATCCCAGATTACATAGACGGGTTCAACGCCACATGGTGGCCTTCCGGAAGCGACACAAACCAGTATCTCCAAGTTTATGTAGAAGAAGGCGTAAAAGGAATCGGCGCTTACGCTTTCCGCAACATGACTTCTCTGGAGTATGTCCAGCTGCCCACCACTCTGGAAACCATTGGTGACAACGCCTTTTACGGCGTCAGCGGCGCGAAGTTTGACAACGGGGACGGCGGAACGACCCTGGACCTCTCCAAAGTGGTCTCCATCGGCGACAGCGCCTTTCAGAACTGCACCGCCATGGGCGGTACGGCCCAGACCCCGGGCACCGTGCGGTTTGGGGCGGCCCTCACCACCATTGGGACCTCCGCCTTCCAGAACGCCGGCCTGAGCCGGGTGGACTTCAGCAAGGCGGGCAGCGCCGTGATTGGCGACAGTGCCTTTGCCGGCAACCGGCTGACGGCCCTGGACGTCTCCGGCAGCGGCATAACGGAGATCGGCGCTTCCGCCTTCGAGGACAATCCCCTGACGAGCCTCGCCCTGCCGAACTCCCTGTCCTCCATCGGGAGGCGGGCCTTCTACCGCTCCACCCCCACCCAGAGCGGCATCGCAAACCTGGTGATCCCCGCCAATGTGAACTCCATCGGCGAGAGCGCCTTTGAAAACAACATGCAGCTCTCCCAGGTGGAAATCCTGTCCAAAAGCCTGACCCTGGGCGATAAAGCCTTCGGCAACACCGCCGAGAACGCCTACCACGACCAGGGGACTCTGACCCAGGTGGAGTACGTGGATGGGGACCTGGCCACCGCCACCTCCGGGGATATTGAAACTGCCCGGAATGTGGCATACAGCTACGGCGCGGAATTCCGCATCCCAGCGGAGCTGGCGGACTACTTTACAGAACGGGCCGGGGAGGCGTACTACGCCGGCAACCGGAGCCCCCTGGTGTACAACGAGGCATGGTCCTACCCCGCCACCTGTCTGGCGGAGGGGCTGGACGCCTACTTCTATACCCTGGGCGACTACACCAATGTGCTCCATCGGGAACCTTTGGATCGGATCGACCACGTTTATTACGCGGACGAGGGATATAATGAAGGCTACTATGACCCCTCCTGCACCGTGGGCGGCTACACCCAGCTGTTCTGCGATGAGAACATGCGGGCGGCGAACAGCCACTGGCCGGAGGTTCCGGCGCCCAGCACCCGGCACGCCGGTGAGCGAAAGTATGATGGTACGAATGGTATCCCCGGCCAACACGACTACCAGGTGGCCGACATTGAAAACCCGGCTATCGCCGCCGGGAACACGACGACCATCACCTATATCTGTCAGAACAACAACCACGACGACAACATGGAGCCGCCTCCCTATACCAAGGAGCGGACGGTGTCCTTTGCCGGCGTGAGCCTGACCGCCACCACCACTCAGACAGCAGTGGGCACCAGCAACCAAAACAAGCTGACCCTTCCCACCGTGGAGGGCGGCACGCTCGCCTGGAATACGGCGCTGCTCACCAGCAGCAATAGTACCTATGGCCAGTACGCCGGGGAGAATCTGCCGGAGGGGACCTACCGGCTGCCGGTGGTCTTTACCCCCTCCGGGTCCAGCAGCGAAGGCCTCCCTGCCGCCAGCGGCGACGGCCAGACGGACCTGACCATCACGGTCACGGTCAGCAAGGTGGAGCTGGACTTCACCAACACCCGGTTTGAGAACAACAACCGGTACATCGGCCTGAACAACGAGGACTTCAACATTCTGGATCTGCCCGGGGACGTGGCGTGGGACTGGGATGAGGCCACCTACAATACGTCCGACGGCAACCGCCCCGACGAGAGCGAAACCGCCCAGCCGGGGGACTACCAGATCACCGTCCCCTTCACCTACTCCGACGAGATCTACGCCTTCCCCACATCGGCGCAGAACAACTACGGCCTGACTATTGTGCAGACCGGGGCGGGGCAGGGCACCATCACCGGCCCCTACAACGTTCTGCAGGCCACTATGGACAACATCCAGGCCGATGCGCAGAACCGGACCTACACCCTGAGAGCCGGCGCCGGCGGCACGCCGGAAGCGGTGGAGCAGTCCATCGTGCAGCTCACCGGCGTACTCACCGGCTCCACCGTCACCGTGCAGTGGAAGAAGGCCGGCGCGGCGGACTGGGAAAAGACGGAAACCTATTCCGGTACTACCGCCTCCACCTTAAACGTGGCCTTTGTCACCCAGGCCGGGGACTACGATGTTTTGATCCTCGTCGAGAACGGGACATACCAGGACCGGGAGATTTCCCTCTCCTCCGTCACCGTCAACCGCCGGTCTGTGGCGCTGCCGCAGGCTGTCGAGGGACTGACCTATAACGGCGCCCGCCAGACGGGGACGACAGACGGGAGCACGAACAACGCGCTCTACTACACCGTCGTGGGCGACAGCAACTCCGCCATCAACGCCGGCACCCACACCGCCCGCTTCCAGCTGGATACCAACAACTGCTTCTGGGCGGACGGGACGGGCAGCGCGGAGAACACGGTGGCGTTCACCATTGCCAAGCGCGCCATCCGGAAGATTTCGATCACTGACGACAGCCACAGCTATGACGGCGGCCGGAAATCCGCCGTCACCTACGACGGCTCAGGGAACAGCTACACCTATGAGGACAGCGCCGCCCTGGAGGACACCTCCGTCACCCGGACCTACTCCTTCGCCAGGAAACCCGCCTTCGAGATTACCGCTGTCAGCGCAGTAGACGCGGGCACCTACATGCCGGAGGCCACCATCCTGGACACCACCAATTTCTATTGGGAGGGCGAGGATCCGGATACCGGCGCCACCTCCTATGTTCTCAGCGAGAACGGCTGGACCATCGCGCCCATGCCCCTGACCCAGCAGGCGCCGGTGGTAACCCAGGACGTCGACTATACCGGCAAGCCTTTTGACGAGAGCAACATCCAATTCACCCTGAACAGCGAGGTTGCAACGTACTTCCGGCAGGAGGGCTACCACTACTTCCAGGGCAGCAACGCCTCGTCGGCCTCTTCCATCCCCCACCCCATCAATGCGGGGAGCAACTACTATGTGGCGGCCAACCTGGTCCCGCTGGACGGCGTCAATCCGGAGAACTTCCTGATTACATACACCTATTCCTCCGGCACGGGATCCAACCGCCACGGCAGAGCTTCCTTTACCATCGAGAAGGTCCCCCTGCGCCTGCTCCCCCCCGAAGAGGAAAACCTGAAGGTTTCCTACACCGGGCAGCCCCAGACCGCTCCCGTCCCCAGCTGGCAGGAGAGCGATCTGGTGGGACAGGATGCGGACAAGGGTCCGGAGGACGGGGTTTTCACCTTCCAGTATTCCATCACGGACCCGGACGGGACATCCTCCGGCCCCTTCTCGGAGCCTCCCACGCGGACGGCCGTAGGGGAATATCGGGTTACCGTCAGCATCCAAAGCACCAACTACTACGGGGTGGGCAACGACGTCGGCGGAACCACCAACACCCTGGACTACACCTGGACCATCCAGGCGGCGGAAAACACCATCACCCTGACGGATGAGAGTATCACCGAGGGGGATAAGACGGTGGCTCCCGACAGCATCGTGGAGAAGCCTCTGACCCACGCGCCCTTTACGATTCTGGGTACGCCCAGCTGCAGCTCGGAGGGCGAGGGGGATGAAACGGTCGAAGCCACTGTAACCTATGTCCTGGACGACGACCCCTCAAATCCCCAGGACGTCATCCGGGTAGACAAAACAACCGGCCTGATCACCCCCCTGAGGGTGGGCGAGGCAAAGGTCAATGTCACAGTTTCCGCTCTTATCAACTACGGAGAAACTACGGTTTCCTTCTCTGTGGAGGTGACGCCGGGCACCCCCGAAGTGGAGGTTGAGGACCAGCTTTTCCCCTATGGGACGGATATCTCCAATCCCGAGAATGGTCAGAAACCATATGATGATCTATCCAACGTCACCATCACCAGTTCCGCCCAGGAGGGCGCGGTCAAGCCCACTGGACCGTCAGCGGATAACCTGACCTTCACGCTGTACGATACAGCGGATCATGCCAATGCAGGCGGGGATGCAGGCAAAATCACCGACGTGAGCGGCCTGGGCGCCGGGACCTACCACCTGCGGGTGGACTATGCGGGCGACGCCAACTATGCCAGCGCTTTCGACGTCGGCACCCTGACCGTCAGCTCCATCAGCATGGATGCCGCCCCTGTTTCCGACATGGAATTTAACTACGACGGCAGCGACCACTATAACGAGATGGTCCAGAAGGTGAAAGAAGCCGTCACAGTCCCGGCGGATGACGCCGCCTTGACCGTCACCATCATCAAGGCCAACAGCGACGAGAGCACCGCCCCGGGTCCGGATTCGGATCGCTGGAACAGTGCAGCCCCCTCCGTGGTCAACGTGGACACAGACGAGGGCCTGTACTTCTACCGGATCCAGGCGGAGAACTACGCGACGGTCACCGACAGCTTCCAGGTTACCATCAACCCCATCACTGTTACGGTGTCGGACGCCACGCTGACCAACACGGAAAAAACCTATAACGGGAACCCGTACCTACCTGAGGGCAACACGCTGACATCTGACGCCACAGCAACCGGAAGCCCGGTTGCTATCACCGTGAATGTGAGCGGCCGGTATACCAGTGCCAGCGCCAGCGAGAACGCGGAAATTCAGCTCACCTATACGGTCACCTTTAGCGGCGACGTGCCCCTGAGCAACTTTGTGCTGGCGAACTCGGAAGCATATACGACTGATCCTGATGGGCGAACCTGGACGATCGTTCGGACGGCAAAGGGTTCCATTGACCGGGCAAAGCTGACGGTTACCGGCGGCATTGACGCGGTGCCCCGCCCCTACAACGGCGACACCCGTGTATCGCTGAAGGTAGCCGAAAACGGCATCACCTTTGAAGGTAAAGCGGGCCAGGACGACGTGACGTTGTCCCTCCGGGCAGGGGCAACTGGTACACTCCAGCCCTCGGCGCCAGGCGCAGATGACGCGGCCGACGCCGGCAACGACAAGGACGTGACCGTCCAGCCGGGTGATATCGAGATCACCGGTGAGGACGCGGGCAACTACGTCATTGAAACCGCGTACACCACCCAGGTGGACATTGCCAAGGCCCAGCGGACCTTGACCTTCAACCTGGATGAGGAACCCAAGGACCACAGCTTCTCCGTGTCCTACGACGGGAAGCCCCTGGATAATGCCGACCTGGCGGTAACCGTCACCGGCTATGCAGCCGGGGATCATCAGACACCGGCGCAGTACGCGTTCTATTCTGACGACTCCTACTCCACGAAAATCGACCAGAGCGCCACCTCCGCCGCGAGGACCTACTACGTGACGGCGATTTTGCCAGAGGAAACCAATTACACGGAGGTGAAGGTAGAAGCCGCCATCACGGTGGACCGCTCTGAGCTCACCATCACCCCTGAGGATCCGACCTATACGGGCACCTACACCGGCGCCTCCCACAAGGATGCGATCCTGGGTGTCATCACCGTTGCGGGCATCGGCGGGGCGCTCACCCTGGGAACGGACTACACCCTCTCCTTCCAGGCCAAGACAGGAGATAGTCCCGCCGAGGACGGGTGGATTTCCTATAACGACTCGGCTCTCACCTTCACCAACGCGGAGACCACCACCTACTGGGTACGGGTGGATGCGGAGAGCTACCGCTCCCAGGTGGTGGAGATGCAGATCACCATCAGCCCCGCGGCGCTGACCGTTGACGTTACGCTGGACACGGAAAAGTCCTATGACGGCAAGGTGTGGATGGAAAACGGCTCCGAGGCCCCTGTGGAAGGCAGCTATACTGTGACGACCCAGGACGTGACCACCGCGGGGACGGACATCACCGGCGTTTCCGTCACGGCCCGGTATACCGACGCCAACGTGAACCCTGCGGACGGAAACCCGAAAGGCATTCAGCTGGTCTACACCGTCAGCTTTGCCAGCGAAACCGCCCGCGGGAACTATCAGCTCACCGGTGCGCAGATCAACGGGACAGCCATTACGCTGGGAAACACCAGCGCGGCAGGCGACAATGCGCTGACCGCCAACGCGACGGGCAGCGGCGTCCTGACCCCCGCAGGAGTTGCCGTAACCATTCATAACCAAACCTTCCCGTACAGCAACAGCACCCCGAAGCTCGTGGAAACCGAGGGCGCTGCCGAAACCGGCGGCTGGAGCGTCAGCAGCGGGACTGTCTTTGTACAGGACGGCAAGAAGGATGATCTGGGAATAGGTCTCGCGCTCGACCCGAACGACGCCGTCAATGCCGACGACTACGCCATCACTGGAACGTGGACGAATCCGAATTACGCGGTTACATTCTCCGGCAGCTGGTCTGACGGTAAGGCCGGAACGTGTAAGATTGAGCAGAAAGAGATTGCCATCCGGATCGACAACGCCAGCGGCGTCTACGGCGATGAACCCAACCTCAGCGATGTGACGTTTACGGATGTGAACGGCGGTTTGGCGACCGGGGACGACCTCAGCGATATTCTCACCACCAGAAATCTGTCCACCACAGTAACGGCGGACAGCGACGCCGGAACCAATGGTGACATTACCGCAGTCCCCACCGGCAGCAAGGCGGGCAACTACGACATCACCTGGAAGAATGGCACTTACACCCAGAATGTCCGGCCCATGACCGTGACTCTGGACGACCAGAGCAGCACCTACGGCTTGGCCCACACCGTTAACCAAGAGGCCTATACCCTGGCAGCGGTGGACCGGGATAACGCCGTGGTGCAGGCTGATCTGGCCAGCGGCGCGCTGGACTTCACCCTGAAGGCAGGAGAGCCCAGCATTGCGGGAGACCCCACAGCTGGGGCCGACAGCTATCCCATTGCCGGCGCTTGCAGCGGTGGCGGTGTGGATAACTACCAGATCACTTTTGTGGGGCAAACGTACTTCGGCGGCGACGCCGCCAAGGGCACCTACACCATCGGTAAGGCAGCGCTGACCGTCGCGCCGGATCGCCCGGTGGTCTACGCCCAGTACAACCAGGGCATCGCCAACCCCCTGACCTTTACCAACGCCAGCATCACTGACGGCGAGATCACCGCGGGCAGCACCGACTACAACGCCCTCTCCGCCGTGGTGAGCTATGCGTTCCAGCCGGCAGACGGCCTGACCCTCACCTCCACAGGCGACAGGGCCGCGGGCGAGTTCACCGTCAACGTGTCCAACCAGACGGTGACGGTCACCGTCACGGTGCCGGAAACGGACAATTTTGAGGAGGCTACTGCCAGCTATGCCGTCCAGGCGACCTCCTCCGGCGATCTGAACGTAAGTCTGCCCTTCGCCGAGCGGACCTATAACGGCACGGCCCAGCAGCTGCTGCGCGAAGGGCCAGCCCTGCCTGAGGGCATAGCCATCCGGTACAAGGTGGGCGAGAGCGGCACGTGGACGGCGTACAGCAGCGCGGATCCCGAGAACTGGAAGCAGGTGACCGGCACCGACGCCGTCCCCTACACCGTGTACTGGGAAACCACCGCCGGCGGCGACTACAGCGCCTCCAACGGCAGCGCCGTGACGTCTATTGCTCAGGCAGAGATTGTGGGAACCTTTACCGATCTCCCAGACGGGAGCATCTCCTTCCTGCTGGCTGAGATTCCGGACAAGTATGTGATCCCGCTGGATCTCTCCCAGAACCCCAATTACACCCATATTGACGGAAGCGGCGTGAGCTACTTCAGCAATAACCTTGATGTGGCCTCTGCGCTGAACGGCACGGCTACCCTTGAACTGAGGGGCGGAACAGGTACAGCGGAAATTACCATCACCTGTCTGGGCGATACCAACTACAAGGCCACTACCCTGAAGTTTACGGTAACTGTTTCCGAAACGATGCAGGAAATCAAGGTGGATGAAACCACAACGGTGGACCAGTCTGTCCCCTATAACGGCGAGGCCCAAACCATTCAGCCGGTAAAGGCCCAGAACCTGGCCGAGGGCGACTACGCTGTGCATTACTGGAACGAGCAGACGCAGCAGTATGATCTGACCGAGCCCCCCGCCTATGTGGACGTGAAGCGGCCGGCGGGTGACGCCACCGGCACGCCGGAGGCCTATGTGATCGGCTACCAGATCACCGCCACGGGCTACACCCCCGCGACCGGCACCGTAAACCTGACCATCACCCCCAAGGCCGTCACGGCGGACATGTTCGAGGACAGCATCGGCTTCTACACCTACACCGGCGGGCAGATTACACCCGAGCCGGTGGTGGTGGACGGAAACGTGCAGCTGGCCAAGGGCACGGACTACACCGTGGTCTGGGGCACTAACACCGCCCCGGGCGAGGACGCGGGCAGCGCCACCGTCACCGGCCAGGGCAACTACACGAGTTCTGCCACCGTCACCTTCAACATCAACCCGGTGGGCAGCGGCCTGACCGCCCTGCTGAGCCCCGGCTACGGCGTCTATGACCCGGCTGCGCCGGCCACCGCCACGGTGACCGTGACCCACCACACGGCATCCGACCACGAGGTGTCCCTGACCCCGGACAACACCGTCTACGACATCACCGCCAGGGATCTGACGACAGGTGCAGAAATGGCGGACCACGGCGCCAACGGCAGCGGCGATACCCTGACCTTCACCCAGCCCGGCGTGTATGACATCACCCTGAAGCTGACGGGCGACCACGAGGGCACCTTCCACTTCACCTACACCCTGCTGCCCATGAGCGGCGGCGACGGCGGCCTGACCCTCACCGTGGGCGACGAGCCCCAGAAGGTCTATACCTACGGGGACACGGACATCGACGGCGTCATTCAGGTCAAGGCCGGGGACACGGATGTGACGGCCCTGTGTGATCTGACCTATGTCTACACCCCCTTCGACGGGACGGGGACCACGGAGCCGGCGAAATACGAGGCCGGCGTGCTGCAGGAAGCCGGCGTGTACACCGTGACGGCCACACCCAACAACGCCAGCGTCACCGGTACCGGCACCTTCGTGTTCCTGATCCAGCAGCGGAATCTCTCCGAGGCTGACCTTGCCGTGGCGGGCGGTCTGGTCTACGACGGCGCGGCCCAGGAGCCGGCGGTCACCGTCAGCCTGGCCGGTAACCCGGAAGAGAACAAGGACTACACCGTGAGCTACCACGACAACGTCAGCGCCTCTGTGAACGGGGCCCAGGCGGTGATCACCGCCGCGGGCAACAACTTCACCGGCTCGGCCGGCGCGGCCTTCTCCATCGCGCCCAAGCCCATCACGGATTCCTCGGTGGTCATCGGGGCGATTGACGACCAGCCCTATACCGGCGGCCCGATCTACCCGGCCCTGACCATCACCGACACCGATATCGTTGTTGACGCCGGTACCGACGAGAAGTACGCCCTGGTGCTGGGCCACGACTACCTCGTCGGCTATGCTGAGGGGGCCAACAGCACGGCCCCCGGCACCGCCACCCTAACCATCACCGGTACGGGCAACTACGACGGCAGCACTGAGGTGTCCTTCACCATCACCAGCGAGCCCGCGCCCGAACCCGAGGAGGAGTTCATCCTCTCCGTCACCCCCGACAGCGCGTGGGTGTACGGCCGGGCGCCGGCGGATTTGAACCTGTCCGTCACCTTCGGCGAGGACAATGAGCTGATCCTGGGCACGGACTACACCCTGACCGTCAACGGCGTCATCTACGACGACACCGACGGCAGGACCCTGGCCGACGCTATCGCCGCCATCAAGGCCCTGGAGCCCGGCGACTATACCGTCACCGCCCAGGGCACGGGGATCTATGAGGCCTCCAGCGACACCGCGTCCCTCACCGTCCGCAAGATTCCCACCACGGTGGACGTAGCGGTCAGCCCCAGCAGCCTCTCCGGCGGCGGGACAGTGACTCTGACCCTCCAGGGCACGGATCTGCCCGCGGGAACCGATCTCTCCGCCCTGCTGACGGTGTCCACTGCCAACGGCACAGACCTCGCCCTGGAGGATCTGGAGTGGACCCAGGCAGGCGGCGTCTGGACCGCCAGCTTCAACGCCGCCAACGCCAATGAGACCTACACCTTCACCCTCCGCTTCGCCGGCGACGCCTACTACGAGGGCGACAGCGACACCGCTCTCCTGGTCACTGCCCGGCGCACCAGCGGCGGCGGTGGCGGCGGCGGAACCGTCGATCCGGAGCCGGAGGAGCCCACTGTGGCCGACCCGGACGACACCGGCGTGTCCGGCTGGCTGAACACCGACGACCACATGGCCTATCTCTCCGGCTATCCCGACGGCACCTTCGGACCCAACCAGAACATGACCCGTGCCGAGGCCGCCCAGATGTTCTACAATCTGCTTCTGGATAAGGATGTTGCCATCACCACCTCCTTCTCCGATGTAGACGGCGGCGCCTGGTACGCCGATGCGGTAAACACCCTGGCCTCCCTGGGGATCATCAACGGCGTGGGAGGGGACCGCTTTGAGCCGGAGCGCTCCATCACCCGGGCAGAGTTCACCGCCATCGCCATGCGCTTTGCCCATCTGGAGACCGGCGGGGAGAACCGCTTCTCCGACGTCCGCGAGGAGGACTGGTTCTACGACATCGTGGTGGGCTCCATCCAGTACGGGTGGATCAACGGCTACCCGGACGGCACCTTCCGGCCGGACAGCAGCATCACCCGCTCTGAGGTGACCACCATCACCAACCGGATGCTGGGCCGCAGCGCGGACGAGGACTACGCGGACCGCCACGTGGAGGACCTGCGCTCCTTCAGCGACCTGCGGGATACCCACTGGGCCTACTACGACATCTGCGAGGCCGCCAATGCCCACGACTACCGCAAGAGCGGCGGCGAGGAGAACTGGACCGGGCTCAACTGACGAACCCCCGCATCACCCCGGAAGCCGCCAGGGGAAACCAGTCCCCGGGCGTGTGAAAAAGAGGAGGCGCTCCCCATTCATGGGGAGCGCCTCCTCGCGGCGTGTCGAAAAACCCCCGCAGAAGGGAACAGCTGCACCGGGCAGGGGGAGCTCGAGGGGGCGAAGCCCGCCTCGAATCCAACCGAATGCCCCGCAAAGCCTTGCGAAGCAAGGCGTGCGGCCCGCGAAGCGGGGACTTTCCCACGGCTTTGCTGTGGGAAAGGTACGGCATTTTTTAGGCTGCGAAAAAGTCTGATCAGACTTTTTCGGCAGACTGAAAGGAGGCGCTCCCCATGAATGGGGAGCGCCTACTCGTTCTATTCCCGATCCGCCTTAGAACAGCGTCCGCTCATTTTCGCTGAACAGCTTCTGGTTCACCTGGTCCGGGCTCATCCCGTGGAGGATCCCGTAGCTGACAATGGCGTCCCGCCGGTTTTTCGGATACAGCGGCGCGTAGGATGCCTCCTTCAGCAGATTCTGGGTTTCCTCCAGGGACGCCTCCAGGCCCATACAGATGCAGATCAGCCGGTCCCGGGAGGGAAACCGCCGGGCGGAAAACACCTGATGGAGGTACACCTCGCTGATGCCGGCGGTCCTGGCCAGGGCCGCCTTGGAGATCTGCCGCCGGTCCAGAAGCTCCACCAGCTGCTCGGCAATACTCCGCCGGGAGAAGACGTCCTCGTTGTCCCGGAGGTACAGATCAATGTCCGCGTCGTTCATCAGCTCCTGCCGCAGGTCGTCCGTCCTCTTTTCTTTCACATGCAGCCCCCCTTTACTTTCCGGCCAAAACCGTATATACTAAAATTTAAAACATTCCGCGGCCAAAAACAATATGCTGGCTGCATCGGGTTTTGGGGGTGAGTCCCGTTTTTACCTGGCTGACGCACACATTGGAAGAAAATTTTACGCCGGTCCGGCTGCTCAAGGAGAGCTCCCGGGGCAGCATTGATCTGATCTGCCACAGGAAGACCCGGCAGGAGTTTATCCTCCGCCGCTTCCGGGGCAATCCGGAGGTGTACCGCAAGCTCCTGGGCTGCTCCTGCCGGCACCTGCCCGCCACCCTGGAGGTGGCCTCCCAGGGGGAGGAAAACCTGGTGCTGGAGGAGTTCGTCCGGGGGGACACCCTGGGCTACCTGCTCCGGGGCTCCCTGTTTTCCCCGAAGGAGACCTGCGAGACCGTCGCCCAGGTCTGCCAGGCCCTGTGGGTGCTCCACTCCATGGCCGCCGTCCACCGGGACGTGAAGCCGGAGAACGTGATCCTCCGGGGGCGGGAGGCGGTGCTCATCGACTTCGACGCCGCCCGGCTGCTCAAGCCGGAGCGGGAGGCGGACACCCAGATCCTGGGCACCACCGGCTTCGCCGCCCCGGAGCAGTACGGCCTGTCCCAGTCGGACACCCGGACGGATATCTACGCCACCGGCATCCTCATCAACGTGATGCTCACCGGGGAGCACCCCTCCAAAAAGCTGGCGGAGGGCCGGATGGGGCGGATCGTCACCCGGTGCACCCAGGTGAACCCCAAAAAGCGGTACCAGAGCGTGCTGCAGCTGATGGAGGCTCTCTGATATGCAACAGGATCGAACGACCAGGCGCACATGCCCCTACTGCGGCGCGGAGCTGCCGGAGGAGGCCTCCTTCTGCCCCTTCTGCGCCCGGAGCGTCAACCAGCGGCAGAAGGTTTCGCCGCCATCGTACCGATGGCGGAAGGCCCTGCGCAGGGCTCTCCCTATTCTGGCGGTTCTTCTGCTGCTGGCAGCGGCGGGGACGGGCTGGTACCTCTCCACCCGGCCCCAGGTCTACGACGACGGCGGCACGGGGGAGGTGAGCTACACCGATGAGGACGGCACCTATCAGATCCTTCTGGGCTGGCGGGACACCCCCTACGAACCGGCCCCCGTCATCACCCAGACGGCGGAAAAGGACGGGGAGTACACCTTCCCCGTCTGTCTCTTCATCCACCACAAGGACACCGGCGTCAACGCCGGGGAGATCTTCCTGCAGAAGGTGGCGTCGGTCACTGCGGAATTTGATACGCCGGATGACCCCGCCGCCTACATCAGCTATGGTGATCCGGCCTACGACGACTATGTTCCTGATGCCGCCCTCACCAGCTTCACCCACTTCCTGGGCCGGGAAAACTCCGCCCGGGGCACCTGGACCATCTCCATGAAGAACGGGGATGTGATCTATCTCCACCAGACCCTGAACGTGGAACTGCTCGAGACGGTGGACATCTACCCGGAGGATGCGCCCATGGACACCATCGAGGACCTCCAGGTCCTGGTGGACTCTTTGGGGGACCGGGTGGGAGAATCTGACGTGGTGAATATCCATCTGCCCGCCGTGACCTACGCGGGGACTCTGTCCATCACGGAGCGTCCGGTGAACCTGTATGGCAGTACCGAGGAGGAAGGCCGCACGGTCTTTACCGGCACCGTCCAGGTGAATCCGAAGGGCATCAGCCATATCGTCTACCTGTATGACATCGACTTTGTGGGGGACGGCGACGGCGTGGGGATCAGCACCGCCAGACGGACTTGGCCCATCGGATGCCGTTTCACCGGATGGCGCACCGCCATTTTGTGCCATGGCACCGGCCCTGCCGGCGGCGGGATCTGTCTTTCGGACTGCCAGTTCACCGAAAATCAGATCGCTGTCCATTACAACAGCAACGGGACCGGATTCTTCAACAGCATTTGGCCCAACTGCGCGTTTCTCAACAATGAAACCGGGCTGCTGTTCGAGGGGGAGTCCACGGAGGACGCCCTGGACCTGTCCGGCTGCCGGTTTGAGGGCAACGGCACCGACATCGACAACCGCAACGGCCAGCCCCTGGACATCTCCCAGGCGGTCTTTCAGTAGGCGGCGGGCTGCACAGCGTATGGGAACGGAATATGGAAAGCAGCAGGGCGGAAAATCCGCCCTGCTGCTTTTCCTGTATTTGAAAGCGTCTGGTTTTGAGAGGGCCTGCAGGCCCTTTTTATGACTTGTGTGCCGGCTTCCGGAGCCGTCCTTCACCGGGCCTGCCGGCATATCAGCGCGGAGAGCGGCGGGAAGGGGGAGGATGCCGGCGCCTCCAGACTAAGGCCTTTCCCTGTCCTGGCTGCCGGACTGGAATGCAGCGGCGCTGAGGCGGAGCTCCGCGCCCCTGACCAGATCCCGCAGGATCAGATCCACGAAACGGATCAGATCTTCCGGCGACTCCGGAATTTCTCCGCGCAGCCACTCCTCCGCCAGCGTTGCCAGCGCCCCGACGCAGAATTTTGTCAGCAGGGAGATTTCCCGGTCATCGGGCTGATCATGCAGCTCGGCGGCAATGGCCCGGATGGCCCCCTCGATGATGGTGTGGACATCCGCCTGGAAAAAGCGCCGCAGATGGTCCCGGCCCAGAGAGTTCAGGGCGCACAGGCAGACGGCCCGGTTTTCCTGAAGATATTGAAAGAGCTGGAGCAGGCCATCCTGCCACAGCATGACGCCATCGTGCTCCCGCAGCAGCGCCACGGCTTCTTCCTCAAACAGCCAGCGCATCGCGTCATAGATGTCCTCAAAATGGTAGTAGAAATGCTGCCGGGCCATGCCGCACACCCGCATGACCTCCGCAACGGAGATCTTTCCCAGGGGCTTTTGCGCCATCAGCCCCTTCAGGGCGTCACAAATATCCCGCTTGGCTGCGTAGCTGGCTTCATAGGTTCGCTTTTTCATGAGTACCTCCCAAGAAGACGTGCTTTCATGCAATACAGTATAGCACAATTCCAGAGGCCGCACATAGATGCAGAATGGCGCCGGGTGTCAGATTTCTGACAGCCGGCGCCATTCTGCACCTTGTATTTCCGGCGCCGCGCTTATATGCTGGTCACAGCGAGGAAAGGAGTGCTGAGACATGCATAGGCGGTATCAGGTGACACTTTACAGCCAGATGGGCCCGCGGGAGGGCATTCTGACCCTAAACTATCAGGGAAGCTATGTCTCCGGCTCGCTGGATCTGGTGGGCTATATCAACACGGTGCAGGGCGTGCAGGCGGCGGATGGGACGCTTCATCTCTTCCATCCCATCCAGACGGTGGTCAGCACCATCCCCTGTGAAACTGTTTTGCGCCTGCAGGCGGGAAGCCTGCGGGGCACATCCATTTCAGAATCCGTCCGGATGCGGTGGGAGGGCACGCTCCTCCATCAGGAACCCCGGGAAACCTGCCAGCAGCAAACCCAGGAGGAATCGGAACTGTGAGCAAGGAAGCGGAAAAGCCATCCTTTTTTGAGAAGCTGGCCACGGTCATCGTCGACAAGCGGAATCTGATCTTCTTCCTCTATGCCTGCGCCCTGATCTTCTGCCTGTTCTCCCGGAACTGGGTCAGCGTCTGCAACGACATCACGGAGTATCTGCCGGAGACTACGGAGACCCGCCAGGGCCTGACCCTCATGGAGGAGGAGTTCACCACCTTCGCCACCGCCCGGGTCATGGTCTCCCATGTGACGTACGAGATCGCGGCGGACCTGGCGGAGCAGATGGAGCAGATCGAGGGGGTCGCCTCAGCTTCCTTTGGAAGCGGCGATGTCGGCGCGGACACGGAGGAGGACAGCGAGCCGGAGACGCCGGAGGACATCGCGGAGTATTTCAAGGGGGCGGACGCCCTGATCTCCGTGACCTTTGACGGGGAGGAGGAGGACGAAATCAGCCTCGCCGCCCTGTCCGCCATCCGGGAGCTGCTGGAGCCCTACGACTACTACATCGACAGCGCCGTGGGAAACTCCCAGGCCGCATCCCTGGCCAATGAGATGGGGATCATTCTGGCGGTGGCGGCGGTGATCATCGTGCTGGTGCTGCTGCTGACCTCCCGCTCCTACGCGGAGATCCCAGTGCTGCTGCTCACCTTTATCGCGGCGGCAGTGCTGAACCTGGGGACAAATTTTATCTTCGGTGAGATCTCCTTCGTGTCCAATTCGGTGACCGTGGTGCTGCAGCTGGCCCTGGCCATCGACTACGCCATCATTATGCTCCACCGCTTCCTGGAGGAGCGGGAATATGCCGGGGACCGGGAGGCCTGCATTGCGGCGGTCAGCGCCTCCATTCCATCCATATCGGCCAGCAGCCTGACCACCATCTCCGGCCTGGCCGCCATGATGTTCATGCAGTTCCGCATCGGCTTTGACATGGGCATCGTGCTCATCAAGGCCATCCTGTTCAGTATGCTCTCGGTCTTTACCCTGATGCCGGGCCTGCTGATGCTCTTTTCCAAGGCCATGGCAAAGACCCGGCACCGCAGCTTTATCCCCAGGATCGACCGCTGGGGCAGGTTCGCCCTGAGGCTGCGCCATGTGGGGGTGCCGCTGTTCGCGGCAGCGGTTGTGGCAGGCTTTCTGCTGTCCAACCAGTGCCCCTATGTCTACGGCTACAGCCAGATCGAGACCGCCCGGCAGAACGAGACCCAGATCGCCGAGGCACGGGTCAACGAGACCTTCGGCAGCCAGAACGTCATGGCGCTGATCGTGCCGAGGGGTGACTACGCCAGCGAAAAGGCCCTGCTGGGCCGGCTGGAGAGCTATGACCAGGTGGACTACGCCATGGGCCTGTCCAACGTGGAGGTCATGGACGGCCATATGCTCACCGACGCCCTGACGCCCAGGCAGTTTGCCGAGGCGACCGATCTGGAATACGAGATGGTTTGCCTGGTGTACACCGCCTACGCGGCGGAACAGGAGGAGTACGGCCGGATTGTGGGCGGTATCGACGACTATGCGGTCCCGCTGATGGATATGTTTTTCTTTGCCTACGACAAGGCGGAGGAGGGCTATGTGGATCTGGATGAGGAGGAACAGGCGGATCTGGATGACTTGTACCAGCAGCTCTCTGACGCCCGGAAGCAGCTTTTGGGGGATACCTACACCCGGATGCTGGTGAGCCTGGACCTGCCGGAGGAGGGGGAGGAGACCTTCGCCTTCCTCCAGACCATCCACCAGGAGGCGGAGCGGTACTATGACGCAGACAGCGTCTATCTGGTGGGGGACTCCACCAGCGACTACGATCTCTCCGTGTCCTTTGCCCGGGACAATATCATGATCAGCGTGCTGTCGGTGGTCTTTGTCATCCTCGTCCTGCTGTTCACCTTCCAGTCCGTGGGCCTGCCCATCCTGCTGATCCTGGTGATCCAGGGCAGCATCTGGATCAATTTCTCCTTCCCCGGCGTGACCCGGGAGCCCATCTTCTTCCTGAGCTATCTGATCGTCACCTCCATCCAGATGGGCGCCAACATCGACTACGCCATCGTCATCTCCTCCTGGTACAACGAACTGAAAGGGAACATGTCCCGGCGGGAGGCCATCATCCAGGCGCTGGATCTGTCCTTCCCCACGGTGCTCACCTCCGGGAGCATCCTGTCCGCCGCCGGGTTCCTGATCGGCCGGATCACCACGGAGCCCGCCATCGTGGGCATCGGGGAGTGCCTGTGCCGGGGGACGCTGATCTCCATGTTCCTGGTCATGTTCATCCTGCCCCAGATCCTGTACCTGGGGGACAAGATCGTGGAGCGGACCCGGTTCAACATCAAGGTGCCGGAGGTCAGCCACAGTGCCAGCGGAACCGTCTACATAAACGGCCGGGTCCGGGGCCGGATCTCCGGCGTGGTGGACGCCCATATTCAGGGCGTGATCTACGGCGACGTCTCCGGGATGCTGGAGACCGGAAGCTATCAGACCAAGGAGGTTCCCGAAAAAGATGAAACAGAACGCCAGTAAATCTCTGAGCCTCCTGTTGGCGGCGGTCATGCTCCTTTCCCTTATGGCCCCAGCCGCCCTGGCGGCCGGGAACGCCGATACCGTCTGTCTCCGTACGGCGGAGGATCTGGCGGAGCTCTCCAGGAACTGCACCCTGGACAGCTGGTCCCGGGGAAAGACCGTCTATCTGGAGGCGGACATCGACCTGACCGGCACGGACTTCGCCCCCATCCCCACCTTTGGCGGCACTTTTGAAGGGCAGGGCCATACCATCTCCGGCCTGTCCGTCACCGGCAGCGGCAATGTGCGGGGCCTGTTCCGGTACATACAGCCTGGCGGCGCCGTGCGGGATCTCCATGCCTCGGGCACGATTGCCCCCACAGACCGCAAGAACACCCTGGGCGGCCTGGCGGGGGAGAACCAGGGCACCATCACAAACTGCGCGTTTTCCGGAACGGTCAGCGGCGCGGACAGCGTCGGCGGCCTGGTGGGCGTCAATGAGGCCCAGGGGCAGATCATCAACTGTGCCTTCTCCGGCTCAGTCACCGGGGAGCACTCTGTGGGCGGCATCGCCGGGCAGAACTACGGCTCCATCATCCAGTGCGCCAACAGCGGCAGCATCAACACCACGGAGGTGGACGCGGAGCTGGATCTGGACAGTCTGAATCAGGAGCAGCTCAACGCCGCGGAAAACGTGCCGGCCTGCACCGACATCGGCGGCATCACCGGCTTTTCCTCCGGCATCCTGCAGGGCTGCGTCAACACCGGGGCGGTGGGGTATGCCCATGTGGGGTACAACATCGGCGGCATCGCGGGGCGGCAGTCCGGCTATCTGAACGGCTGCACCAATTCCGGGACGATCCTGGGCCGGAAGGATGTGGGCGGCATCGCCGGGCAGCTGGAGCCGGAGGTGCGACTGCTCTACAACGATGGCCAGCTGGGGGATCTGCTGGATGCGCTGGACGTGCTGCGCGGCCTGCTGAACCAGACCGGGGACGACCTCCGGGGCTCCTCCGACGAGCTCTCCGCCCGGATGGACGCCATCTCCGGCCGGGCGGCGGAGGCCCAGGAGGCCATCGGGGACTTCGCGGGCTCCGCCGCGGACTGGGCCAATGAAAATATGGATGAGATCAACG
>CAMMCS010000013.1 GCA_946494635.1 uncultured Oscillibacter sp.
CGTCCTTGCCGGCCCGGTGCTCCAGCTTCTCCACGATTTTCAGGGCGCTGTCCACGGTGGCGTGGGACGGTGCGCCCTTCAGGTTCACCACGGCGCCGATGCCGCAGGCGTCATGCTCTGCGGCTGGGTCGTAGATCTGGTTTATTCTCTGGCTTGGTTCCCTCATTGGAACCACCTCCTTGTTGTCTTGTCGGGCCTCCTGCTCCCGTCAGCGCGAATACCGCTCCAGAATCAGACGGGCGGTATCCGCCAGCTTCAGCCCCGCGTCCATGCTGCGCTTCTGGAGAAAGCGGTGGGCCTCCGCCTCGGTCATAAGGTTGACCTCCATCAAAATCGCCTTGGCCTGGCGAACCAGGCGCTCCTCCGCCTCGCTGCGCTGGGGACGGGAGTGCTGCGGAGCCGGAGGGCCTCCATGCCCTGTTCCGAACTGCAGAAGCAGGTCCAGGGAGGCAAAGAAATCCGCGCGGGTGGCGGGCGTTGCGAGCTTGAACAGATTTTCCCCGGAACACAGCTCCAGATTCCCGGGAGAGGAGATGACCAGCAGCGGGGCAATCCCCTGCAGGTCTGCGGCCAGCATTTCCGCGGTCATGTCCCGCAGGCGGAATCCGCAGATCACGACGGCGTCGCTCAGCTTCCGGACCATACGAATTGTATCCGCCCCGCTGAAGCAGCATGCATACGGGGACAGTCCGCCGGACGACAGCAGGCGGGCGATCTGGTCGTGGGCTTTTTCAGTTGCAAAGGCCTGCACGATCCGGTCCATCGCGATTCCCCTCCTCTCTGCGGGCCTGGTGAAAGGGCTGTGCGGATCAGTAGGTTACGAGATACCGCTCCAGCTCCCATTGGGAGACCTGCGCCTCATAGGCCTGGCACTCCTGCCGCTTTCCGGCGATATACTGCTGGGTGACATGGGTGCCAAGGGCGTCGGTGACGACGGGATCTGCCTCCAGCGCGCGGATCGCCTCCTCCAGAGAGCGGGGCAGCCGCCTGATCCCGGAGGCCTCCCCCAATTCATAGAGATTGCCTCTGAGTGCCTCAGGCGGCGTGAGCTGCTGTGCGATCCCGTCCAGCCCGGCGGCCAGGCATACCGCCAGGGCAAGATAGGGATTGCAGGCGGGGTCCGGGCAGCGGAGCTCCACGCGGGTGGAGCTGCCCCGGGGTGTGGGAACCCGGATCAGGGCGGAGCGGTTCCCCATGGACCAGGCCAGGTGGCAGGGGGCCTCGTAGCCGGGGACCAGCCGCTTATAGCTGTTCACCAGCGGGTTGGTGACGGCGCAGAATCCCTGCACATGCCGCAGCAGCCCTGCGATGAACTGATAGGCCAGCGGGGACAGATTCCGGGGATCTGCCTCATCGAAAAAGGCGTTTTCCCCGTCCCGGAACAGGGACATGTTCACATGCATCCCGCTGCCGGCGGCGCCGTTGACGGGCTTGGGCATGAAGGTGGCGTGAAGGCCGTTTTTCTGGGCCAGGGTCTTCACCGCCAGCTTGAAGGTCATAATGTTGTCCGCGGCCTCCAGCGCGCCGGTGTATTTCAGGTCGATCTCGTGCTGGCCGGCGGCCACCTCGTGGTGGCTGGCCTCCACCTCAAGGCCCATCTGCTCCAGGTTCAGGCAGATCTCCCGGCGGGTGCCCTCCCCGTGGTCCAGGGGGCCCAGATCGAAATAGCCGGCCTCATCGGTGGTCTTGGTGGTGGGCTTGCCGTTTTCGTCGGTGTGAAACAGGAAAAATTCCAGCTCCGGCCCCACATTGAAGGACAGGCCGAGCTCCTCCGCCCGGCGCAGGACCCGTTTCAGCACGTTCCGGGGATCGCCCACGAAGGGGGTTCCGTCCGGATTGTGTACATCACAGATCAGTCGGGCCACCTTGCCGTACTGGGGCCGCCAGGGCAGGATGGCAAAGGTGTCCAGGTCCGGCCACAGGTACTGGTCGGATTCCTCCACACGGACGAATCCCTCGATGGAGCTGCCGTCCATCATGATCTGGCCCGCCAGCGCCCGCTGGATCTGCGAGGCTGTGATCGCCACGTTTTTCAGCTGGCCGAAGATGTCTGTAAACTGCATGCGGATAAACTGGATATCCTCTTCCCGGACCAGCCGGATGATATCCTCCCTGGTATAATGACCCATTTTCATGGCTCCTTTCCAATGGTAACTGCGGATGTCTGACAGCAGGGGACCCCCCTCTGAAATTGCGCCTGAAAAGCAAAAAAGAGCAAAGAATACCGCCAAAGGGCGTCCTTGCTCTCAGTGATGCCATTATACGGTCAGAGGCCGGAAATTGTCAAGACAGTCTGCCGGGGCGGAAATCGGCGGCGGGGAATTTTGTGAGAGTTTCTAAAATCGCGGGCTTCCGGCATCTCCGGCCTGTAAATTTCCATGATGGGGGGGAGACGTTTTGAATGCGCGCCGCGGCGCCCAGCCCCCCGGCCCGGCGGCAATTCCGGGGGAAAGGGGCCGCGGGCAGGATGGCGCCCTGCCCGCGGCCCTTCAGGTGTCTGACGGCATATGATAAAGGCGGCTTGGCCGGCCCCCGGTGTCGTACTTCACCGTGCTGGAGACCTCGCCCTGGTTTGCCAGGTAGTTCATATAGTGGCGCACCGTCACGGCCGACAGTCCCGTCTGCCGGGCGATGGCCTCGCTGGACAGCCCCTCCGCCGGCGCGGTCCGCAGGCACGCGCGCAGCCGCTCCAGCGTGATCTCCTGCAGCCCCTTGGGCGGGATGGCGCCCGGCTCCTGCCGGAGAGCGGGCGCAGCAAACATCTGGTCCAGCGTCTTCTGCTCAAGCACGCCGCAGGACATGGCCTCCCGATGGAAGCAGAAGGCGTCCAGCGCCTGCTGGAACCGCTGCCGGGTGAAGGGCTTTACCAGGTAGTCCATCACCCCCAGCTTCAGCAGGGCGTCCACCGTGCCCGCATCGTGGGCGGCCGTCACCATGATGACATCCGCAGCGACCTTTTGGCTCCGCAGGGAGCGCAGAAGCTCCAGGCCGGAGATCCGAGGCATGTAGACGTCCAGGATCAGCAGATCCACCGGATTTTCCAGCAGCCAGTCCCGGGCGGAACAGCCGTCCTGAAAGGTGTTTTCCACCTGGAAACGGGGATCGCCCTCCACATAGCTCTGATTCAGAAACGACACCATGGGGTCATCTTCCACAATTACGACTCGGTACAATCCAAATCCTCCCCCAGCCGGTTCTCCCGGCGGAATGTGACAAAAAATGAGGTTCCGACGTCCGGGGCCGATTCCACCCGGATGCTGCCCCGATAGGCGTCAGCGACTTCCCGCACCAGGGCCAGGCCGGTCCCTCTGCCGGGGCCCTTGGAGGACACATTCCGGTCAAACAGGTGCTCCCGGATGCTGTCCGGGATCCCCGGGCCGGTATCCTCCACGCACAGAAGGAGGCTCTCCCTGGTCTCACGGATGCTGACGTATACCTCCCGGGGCTCCCGGTGGGACTGATTGAGCCCCTCGATGGCGTTCTCGATCAGATTCCCCATGATCGTAACGCAGGCGCTGGGCGACAGCCAGGGACTGTCCGCCTGCAGGGAGCTCTCCCGATCCAGGATCAGGCGGATGCCCAGCTCGCTGGCCCGGCTGGTTTTGCCCACCAGCAGTGCCGCCACGGAGGGCTCCTGGATCTGGCGGACAATGCGCCCCACCGCCTCCTGATGGGTGTGGGAGGTGTCCAGGATGTACTGCTGGGCCCGCTCCGGCTGGCCCAGCTCCAGCAGGCCCAGGATGACGTGGAGCTTGTTCGTGAACTCGTGGGTATAGGCCCGCATGGCCTCCACCAGATGGTGAACGCCGGTGAGGTCGTTGGTGAGCCGCGTCACCTCTGTGCGGTTGCGGAAAATACCCACCGCCCCGGCCGGGGCACCGCCCTCGGAGAGAGGGAGCCAGTCTGACAGCACCCGGATTTCCTGGGACGGCGTCAGGGGCACGTTGTATTCCGCCTGCCCGGTGCGCAGCACCTGCTCCATGGTCGGGCAGGAATACACCTCCCGCAGGGGCCTTCCCAGGACGGACTGCCGGTCCAGGGAGAGCATCTGGGCAGCGGCATCATTGAGGAAAATGATGCCGGCGCTCTTATCGACGGCGAGAACCCCTTCCTCCAGGGCCTCCAGGATATCCTCCCGCTGGAGAAAGCGCCTGGCAAAGGCGGCGGGCTCATAGCCCAGAAGGGTATCCTTGATGCGCCGTGACAGCCGCATGGCCAGCAGGGCTCCAACCGCCGCGGTCAGCAGGCCGATGGCAAGAAAACGCAGGACTGTGGAAGCCACGGCCTGCGCCATGCTTCTGGTATATACGCCCACCACCACATATCCCGCCGGGGTACCGTCCGTACCCCATACCGGGGCGTAGGCAGAGTGGTCAGAGCCCAGAGGGCCGGTCTCGTCAGAGGTGTACGGGGAAGCCCCCTCCAGCGCCCGCATCTGGGCCTGGCCGGCGTAAACCGTTCCGACCAGCTCGGGCTGCGTCGCGTAATACAGCTTGTTTTCCGTATCCGCCACCAGGATCAGATCAATGGTGGGAACATCCGTGGCCCGTTCCAGAAAAGCGGCCAGCTCCTCCTGGGGGGCCTGGCCTGTCAGCGCGTTCCGGACCAGGGGGGTCTCAGCCAGGATGTAGGCGGAGTTGAGAAGATTGCTGTCCAGTGATTCCCGATCGCTTTTCAGGGTAAGATAGAGGCTGCCGGCACAGGACAGAACGATGGAGACCGTGATGATGACCATGGCCATCCGCATCAGCTGATCCTGGACCGACGTCCTGGCGGGACCAGACATTGCGCACCCCCTCCTTTCCTGCACAGTATAAGAGACGCCGGGAAAGATGTCAATGGACTGCGTGCCGGACGGGCCTGCTTCGCAGGCGTGAAAAGTTATTTTCTTTACTTTTTTTACTTTCCAAAGGGTTTTCAAATTTCGGCCGGCGGATTATGATGCCAGCATCAAAGGAGGTGAAGGGGTTGGAGGCGTTGAAAGAGGCCCTGATGGGCGCGCTGGAGAACCATGTGGCCTTTACGATCCCAGTCCTGGGCGGAATCCCTGTGGCTGACGCCGTGGTGGTCACCTGGATCGTCATGGCGGTCTGGATGATCCTGGCCCTGGCGCTCACCCGGCGCCTGAGCGTCCGAAGCCCGGGCAGGGTCCAGACGGCGCTGGAGGCGGCTGTGGCGTTTCTCAACGGATTTGCCCGGGACACCATCGGCCCGCACTGGCGGAGCTTCGCGCCCTATCTGGGAACGGTGGCGCTGTATATCGGGCTGTCAAACCTCATTGGTATTTTCGGCCTGACGCCGCCTACAAAGGACATCAGCGTCACCGCCGCGCTGGCCGTGATGAGCCTGGTGCTGATCTACGGGGCCCAGTTCCGGTACAATGGACTGCTGGGCGGGCTGAAAAAATTCGCGGAGCCCATGCCGCTGCTGCTTCCCATCAACCTGATGGAGGTGGCGATCCGGCCGATGGCGCTGTGCATGCGGCTGTTCGGCAATATCGTGGGCGCCTTTATCATTATGGAGCTCATCAAATTCCTGGTACCGGCGGTGGTGCCGGCGGTGCTGAGCATCTATTTTGACCTGTTTGACGGACTGATCCAGATGGCAGTCTTTGTATTCCTCACCGCCCTGTTTACCGGAGAGGGGATCAAGGACGCCGCATAAGCAGATGACAGACGAAAAGGAGAATGATTATGACCGTTGGAATGATCGCCGCAGGGCTTGCGGTTATGACCGGCATCGGGGCCGGCATCGGAATCGGCATCGCCACAGGCAAGGCCAGTGAGGCCATTGCCCGTCAGCCGGAGGCTGCCGGCAAGATCAACAGCACGCTGCTGCTGGGGTGCGCTTTGGCAGAGGGAACGGCCATCTTCGGCTTTATCACCGCGCTGATTATGATTTTCATGGGCTAAGGGGGCGTTCCCAATGCTGGATTTCCAGCTTTCAACCATCGTGTTTACCATTGTGAACCTGCTGGTTCTGTACGGATTCCTGCGGAAATTCCTGTTTGGCCGGGTCAATGCCGTGCTGGAACAGCGGGAAAAGCTGATCCGGGAGCAGGTGGAGTCCGCTGAGGCCGGCCAGGCCAGGGCCAGGGAGCTCCAGAGCCAGTATGAGCAGAAGCTGTCCGGCGCCCAGGCGGAGGCCGAAAAAATCCTGGCGGACGCCAGGACCCAGGCCCAGAAGGCCTATGACGACCAGATTGCCCAGGCCCAGGAGGCGTCCCGCCGGATCCGGGCGGAGGCGGAGGCCCGCATCGCCGCCAAGGAACAGGAGATGCTCCGCGGCGTGCGGCAGGAGGTAGCCCAGCTGGCGGTGCTGGCGGCATCTCAGGTGGCGGGGAAAAATCTGGACCGGGAGACAGACCGGGCCATGGTGGAGGAATTTTTGTCAGAGGCAGGTGACCGCGCATGAGCGAGACAGTCGAGCGCTGCGCCGCCGCGCTGTATGGCTTGGCCGCCGGGGAGAGGGAGCGCCTGATCCGGTCAGGCGACGCCCTGCTGGGGCAGAGCGCGCTTTGGAGCGCCCTGTGCAGCGCCGCCGTTTCCCGGGAGGAGAAGGAGGAGCTGCTGGCCTCCGCCCCGGAGCTGGAGGGCTGTGGGACGCTGCGGGGGTTTTTAAACCTGCTGCTGCGGGAGGGGACCCTGGAGAAGTTCCCGGAGATTCTGGAGGAGGTCCGCCGGCTGGACCTTGGCGCCCGGGGCGGGGAACTGTGTGTGGTTACCTGCGCCCGGGAGCCGGATGACGCCATGCGGGCGGATCTGAAGAAGGCGGCATGCCGCCTGGCGGGCACGGATCAGGTGGCCCTGCGCTGCCGGGTGGACCCGGAGCTGCTGGGCGGCTTTGTCCTGGAGATCGGGGGAGTTACCTATGACTACAGCGTCAAGGGCCGGCTGGACCGCCTGGCTCGCGGGCTTGAGGAGACCCCCGGCGACGGCCTGGAGGATCTGATCCAGGGCATGCGGGATACCATCCAGGGCTTTCAGCCCGGGGAGGACCGCAGTGAGACGGGCCGCGTCCGGGAGGTGGGCGACGGCATCGCCACGGTCAGCGGCCTGGATCGGGCGGTGTACGGCGAGCTGGTGGAGCTGGACACCGGAGTGCGCGGCATGGTGCTGAACCTGGCCCGGGACAACGTGGGCGTGGTGCTGCTGGGCAGCGAGGAGGGGGTCCGGGAGGGGACCCTGGTGCGCCGAACCGGCCATCCGGCGGATGTCCCTGTGGGCGAGAAGCTGATCGGCCGGGTAGTGGACGCCCTGGGGCGGCCGATTGACGGCATGGGGCCCATTGAGACCAGCGAGACCCGCCCCATTGAGCATGAGGCCAGCGGCGTGATCAGCCGTGAGCCGGTGAATGTCCCCCTGCAGACCGGGATCCTGGCAATTGACGCCATGGTGCCCATCGGACGGGGGCAGCGGGAGCTGATTATCGGTGACCGGCAGACGGGAAAAACCGCCATCGCGGTGGATGCCATCATCAACCAAAAGGGGAAGGACGTCGTCTGCATCTATGTGGCCATCGGGCAGAAGGCCAGCTCTGTGGCCCGCATCCGGGATACGCTGGAAAAGTGCGGCGCTATGGAGTATTCCGTCATCCTCTCCGCCACGGCCAGCGACTCCGCTCCGCTGCAGTATATCGCACCCTATGCCGGCGCGGCGATGGGCGAGTATTTTATGAGCCGCGGGAGGGATGTGCTGATTGTCTACGATGACCTCAGCAAGCATGCGGTGGCATATCGGACCCTGTCCCTGCTGCTCAAGCGGTCCCCCGGGCGGGAGGCCTATCCCGGCGATGTGTTCTACCTGCACTCCCGCCTGCTGGAGCGGGCCTGCCGGCTGACAAAGGAGTACGGCGGAGGCTCCATGACCGCCCTGCCCATTATCGAGACCCAGGCGGGAGACGTGTCGGCCTATATTCCCACCAATGTCATCTCCATCACGGACGGCCAGATCTACCTGGAGACGGACCTGTTCTTTGCCGGCCAGCGGCCGGCCATCAATGTGGGACTGTCGGTTTCCCGCGTGGGCGGTGCGGCCCAGACCCGGGCCATAAAAAAGACCGCCGGCACGCTGCGGATTGATCTGGCCCGCTTCCGGGAGCTGGAGGTGTTCACCCAGTTCGCCTCCGACCTGGACCCGGCCACCCAGAAGACGCTGGATCACGGCCGCCGGCTGCTGGAGCTGCTCAAGCAGCCGCTGTACCACCCGATGCCGGTCAGCCGGCAGGCAGTGGTGCTGTACGCCGCCGCGAACGGGCTGGTGGACGGCGTGCCCCTCCACGCTGTGCGGGATTTTATGGACCGGTTTATCCGGGAACTGGAAACAGCGCACGGCGATGTGATGCGGGAAATTGATTCCACCGGCGATTTGAGCGGCCCGGCCATTGAGACCATCCGTGCCGCGCTGGACATGTTCAAAAAGCAGGAGTGTGCGTCATGGCAGGCATGAAGGAGATCCGGACCCATATCAAAAGCGTGGAGGAGACGCTGAAGATCACCAACGCCATGTACCTGATCGCCTCTTCCAACGTGCGCAAGGCGAAAAAGCAGCTGATTCATGTGGGGCCCTACTTTCACAAGATCGAGAGCACCATTGCGGATATCCTGTACCACTCTCCGGAGATCGAGCACCGCTTTTTTGACCAGCGGCGGCAGATCCTGCCTGACCGGCGAAAGGTGGGATATGTCATCATCACCAGCGACAAGGGAATGGCCGGCGCCTATAATCACAATATCCTGAAACTGGCGGAACAGGAGATCGCCAAGGTGTCCAATCCTGTCCTGCTGGTGGTCGGCCAGGTGGGCCGGGCCTATTTCGCCGGCCGCGGCGTGCCGGTGGATGAGGAGTTCCTCCAGACGGCCGAGAATCCCACCATGTGGCGGGCCAGGGACCTGTCAGAGGACCTGATTATGCGCTTTGACCGGGGAGAGCTGGACGAGATCTATGTGCTGTACACCAATCTGAAATCCTCCTTCTGCCTGGAGCCGACGGTGAGGAAGCTGCTGCCCCTGTCCAGAGACGCGTTTCCGGCTCCGCAGCATGGGAAAGACGAGCCGCAGGTCACCTACCTGCCCTCTGTGGAGGCGGTGATGAACCTGCTGGTGGCGGGGTATCTCAGAGGCGAGCTGCTGGGGACGCTGACTGAGTCCTACTGCTCAGAGCAGAACGCCAGAATGACGGCTATGAAATCCTCCAGCGACAATGCCCGGGAGATGCTCCAGGAGCTGAACCTGTCCCTCAACCGGGCCCGCCAGGCCGCCATTACCCAGGAAATCAACGAGGTTGTGGGCGGGGCCCAGGCCGCCAGATAAGCCGGGGCCGCGCGGCCGCCATATCCGCCGGGAGAAGCGGATCGCGCGGATCGGAACCAGAATAAATCAACGCCCGAAAGGGGATTTTCAATATGCAGGAGAACAGAGGAACCATTGTACAGGTGATGGGGCCTGTGGTGGACGTGGCCTTTGCGCCCGGCGCCCTGCCGGAGATTCAGGAAGCCCTGGAGGTGGAGCTGAACGGCAGCCGCCAGGTGATGGAGGTGGCCCAGCATGTGGGCGGCGATACCGTGCGATGCATCATGCTCTCTCCCAGCGAGGGGCTGGGGCGGGGCATGGAGGTCACCGCCACCGGCGCCCCCATCTCTGTTCCGGTGGGGAAAGCGGTTTTGGGCCGCATGTTCAATGTCCTGGGGCAGCCCATTGACGGGAAGGGCCCCATACCGGCCGGGGAGGCCTGGCCCATTCACCGGCCGGCGCCGGCCTTTCAGAGCCAGCGCCCTGTGGTGGAGCTTTTCGAGACCGGCATCAAGGTGATCGACCTGCTGGCCCCCTATGCCAGAGGGGGGAAAATCGGACTGTTCGGCGGCGCCGGCGTGGGGAAGACGGTGCTGATCCAGGAGCTGATCCACAACATTGCCACCCAGCAGGGCGGCTATTCCATCTTCACCGGCGTAGGCGAGCGTACCCGTGAGGGCAGCGACCTGTGGCGGGAGATGACGGAATCCGGCGTGATCGAGAAGACGGCCCTGGTGTTCGGCCAGATGAACGAGCCGCCCGGGGCCCGTATGCGGGTGGCGCTTACGGGGCTGACCATGGCGGAATACTTCCGGGATCGGGAGAGGCAAAATGTACTGCTGTTCATCGACAATATCTTCCGCTATGTCCAGGCCGGCTCCGAGGTATCTGCCCTGATGGGGCGGATGCCGTCCGCCGTGGGCTATCAGCCCACATTGGCCAATGAGATGGGCGCCCTTCAGGAGCGGATCACCTCCACCGAGGACGGCGCCATCACCTCTGTGCAGGCGGTCTATGTCCCGGCGGACGATCTGACAGACCCTGCCCCCGCCACGACCTTTGCCCATCTGGACGCCACCACGGTGCTGTCCCGGAAGATTGTGGAGCAGGGGATCTACCCTGCGGTGGACCCGCTGGAATCCACCTCCCGGATTCTGGAGCCGGACGTGGTGGGGGAGCGGCACTACCGTATCGCCCGGGGTACACAGGAGCTGCTTCAGCGGTATCGGGAGCTCCAGGACATCATTGCCATCCTGGGGATGGAGGAGCTGTCAGAGGAGGACCGGAAGGTGGTGGAGCGGGCGCGCCGGGTCCAGCAGTTCTTCTCCCAGCCCTTTGCGGTGGCGGAGCAATTCACCGGACTGGAGGGACGCTATGTGAAGCTGCAGGACACGCTCCGTTCCTTTGAGACCATTCTGGGCGGCGAGCTGGACCACTATCCGGAGGATGCCTTCAGCAATGTGGGCAGCGTTGACGAGGTGGTGGAGAAGGCCAGAGCGATGGGAGTGGTATGAATGGCGGACAGCGGCACCTTTTTCCTGGAGATCATTACGCCGGACCGCCAGTTTTATGAGGGGCTGGCCCAGTCGCTGATTCTTCCGGCTGTGGATGGCCAGATGGGTGTGGAGCCCGGCCATGAGCCGGCGGTCACCGCCGTCGAGCCCGGGGAGCTGCGCTACCGGGCGGACGGCGTATGGCATACAGCCGCGGTGGGCGAAGGCTTCGCGGAGATCAAGCGGGACTATGTGATCCTGCTGGTGCGGTTTGCGGAGCATCCGGAGGAAATCGACCGCAAGAGGGCGGAAGCGGCGAGAGAACGCGCGGAAGAGCGGCTGCACCGGAAGCAGAGCCTGCAGGAGTACTACCACTCCAAAGCGGCTTTGGCGCGGGCGATGGCCCGCCTCAAGACCCGGGGAAAATAGAAAACGAGGCGGAGCGGCCAATGCCGCTCCGCCTTGCTGCTTGCAGCCCTCCCGGCAGCCGTCCAAAACGCGGGAGGGAAGGACGGGAGATTCCGGGAAGGATGACAAGTCAGCTCTGCTGCAGGACATACAAGTTGTAATTATAGGTTGAAATGACGATTTGGTTGCGGGTCATCTGATTGCCTGCGGTTTCAAACACGGACTCCACAGTGCCGGAGCCCCGGATTACCGCCTTGTGGAAGCACCAGTAAATCGCCCGAACCTCGTCCTCTGTGTAATGGGGGTACAGTTCCGCGTATTGGGAGACCAGGGCCTCGTCCACTGCGGTATCAAGCCCCAGATGCTCCGCGCACGCGTAAAACGACATGGCGGCGTTTTTGCGGAAGATCGGCGTGGAGGCGTCTATGGAACTGACAGACGGGTCGATCAGCCCGTTTTCTTCCGCCCAGGAGATGGCAGGGGCGAACTTTTCCGCCGGATCTGTGCCGGAACCCGCCGGCCCGGAGCCCGTGTCCATTTTGACGCCGGGGTTGCTGGCACCATACAGCACGTTCAGAAATTCCGCATATGTACCCAGCAGGCCGAAGCCGAACTTTGTGCTTGAGACCGCGTCCATATAGCCGTTTCCATACACAAAATCCAGGGCGCCGAGGGAGAATGTCGCCGGAATATCCGTGAAGGGATAATCGTCCACCTCGCTTACCCCATCCATTTTGCCGAACAGCGCGTGGGCGTAATAGTCGCTCTCCAGCACATCCACCGACATGAGGAACTGATCCGCGATTTCCTCCTGGATTGCGGCGATCTGCTCCTCCGCCGCGGCGTGATCCTGCCCCTCGGAGAAGTAAGTCACCTTGCCGGAGGAGGTGTCAAACCCGAAATCCGCTGTGACGAAGCTCTGATCCGCCAGCACGGCATAGTTGTTCGCGTCCTCAGACAGGACATCCTTCCCGGCCAGGAGGCGGGAGTCGTAGGGGAACCCGAAGAGGTTCAGCAGCGTGGGCAGGATGTCCGCCGTGCTGCAGTAGGTGTCCACCGGGATGCTCACATCCGGAATGTAACAGATGAAGCTGTTCCGGTATTTTTCAAACGTGGTGTCCACGGTCCTGCCGGCCAGCTCATTGTACTCCGCCTCTGTCAGGCCGTAGGGATAGTGGTCGTTGGTGAGGACGATCACCGTCCGGTCGGCAATGCCCGCGGTCTCCAGCTGGTCCATCAGATACTCCAGGGCGTACTCCAGCTCCATGTTGCAGGCGATATAGGCCTTCACCGTGTCAGAGTAGGGCAGATCCTCCACCACGTCCCTGTTCTTCAGGCTCATGGGGTTTTCCCAGTTGTACTGGTAGTGCCCGCTGAAGGTCATGTAGTAGGCGCAGAACTGCTCGCCGCTGTTGATATAGTCCCCCACGGACTTCTCCATCATCTCCAGGTCGGAGGACGGCCAGCCCAGCTCCATGTCCAGACCGTCCGTTGCGGATTTGAAGGTGTAGCCCATGTTGGGATGGGTCACATCCCGGGAGTAGTAGTCGCCCGCATAATTGTGGTAGGCCCAGGTCCCGGCCCCGGCGTTTTTGAAGAGGTTCCCCAGACAGAAGGGCAGGTAGTTGTTCTGGGAGGCATGGAAGCTGGCCATGGACTTCTTTCGGGACAGGTCGGGGTACAGCCCCATGCAGAAGGTGTATTCGCCGTTTGTGGTGTTGTTGGGGAAGGAGCCGAAGTAGTTGTTGAACACGAACCCGTTGGTGGAGAGCTCGTAGAGCGCCGGCGTCCGCTCCGGGTCGATCAGATAGGGGGAAAACGCCTCCGCGCAGATGGTGATGAGGTTGTATCCCTCAAAAATGCCGGTATACTCGTTTTTCGCCGTGGGCTCCTGCTGGGAGAAATACTGATCCAGGCTTTTCAGAACGTCGCTGTCCGTCTCCGCTGAAAGCGCGTCAAAATCCAGGTCAAGCATGTTGCTCTTGCCCATTTCGGATACGTCAATGCTGACCTTCTCCCCATCGGAGTAATAGCTGGCAGAGGCCTCGGCGGTGCCGCTCATCAGCAGGTACTTGCACTCCAGCCGCGCGGTGGAGAGGAGGCCGATGTTCTTTACGCTGATCTCCGTGGCGGTGTTGGGGTTTTTATACAGCCGGTAGGCGGAAAAGGTGCCGTTGTCGCTGAGCAGCATGGCCCCCAGCGCACTGAGGTGAAGCGCGGCCAGGGCGCAGGCTGCCGCCGCCTGAACCGGCCACCGGCGCTTTTGGAATTCCAGCCCCCACTTGCCCCGGATCACCAGGACAAAGAGGGCTGCCTGGGGCAGCAGAAGGAGGAGGATCTGGGGCAGGGCCTTGCCGATGCCGTAGAGCATTTGCTGCCAGAAGTTGGTGACGGCCTCCGCCCCGAAGCTGAACTGCCAGAAGGACATGAACTCTCCGAAGATGGAGTTGTACACAAACTGGATTTCAAAATAGAGTGTAATGAGAGAGGAAAGAGACAAAAAGATGATCTTATTGACCCGGGGGGCAAACGGTGTGCTGACGAGAAGCAGGAAGCAGCCCGCGGTCAGTGCGAAGATGCATGGATAGATGATGCGGGGGGATATTTCACCGTAGACAATCATGTGCAGAAAGAGCTCCAGCACCAGCGGCAGGCAAAGGCTGGCGGCAGCCTCCTGCCAGGTGCTTTTCAATTCTGCCTGTATGTCGCTTTTCATCTAAGGAACACTCCCAACTACATAACTTCCCGCGTATTTTACAATAATTTAATCTATATTTCAAGATTCGCGGCAAAATATTTGGGAGCCCTCGGCCCGCCCCCGCCGCGGCAGGCGGAAGCGGGCGTAAAAAGAGGCCCCCGCGGCACGCGGGGGCCTCTTTTCAGTCGCCGACACCGGTGTGGATCACCTTTCCCACATTCCAGAAGGAGGCAGCCTGCTTTGCGGCGGCCAGCCGCTCCTCCGGCGTGGAGAAGGACAGCTCCGCCGTGCGGCAGCCGCAGTCCAGGCAGGTGACGTACAGGCACCAGCCGGCCTCCTCCTCGATGATCCCCGGCCCATGGCACAGGGGGCAGTCCTGCAGATCGATCTCGTGATTGAGGTCCACGTTCAAATCTCCTTTTCCTGTAATTGCCGCTTTAGTATACCACAATTTTCCCGGGCAGACAACTGCGGGCCGGCCCATGGATATGGGAGGTTTTCAAAAAGTAAAGATTTGGAAAAAAACGCATTGCCTCTTGCAATTCCGGGCGCACAATGATACTCTAAAAGCGGAGCCATCCGCCGAAAATCAGAACGTTATAGGAATATCGTCCCAAAGCGTCGGGCCGCAAAGGGCGCCCTTTGCCATGTTCTATTTGGAAAATAGAGCATGGCAGGCCTTAGGGGCTAATCCTGGTCGGGGACGTACTCCAGAATGTCCTCCACCCGGCAGTCCAGAATTTCGCACAGGGTGTTCAGGGTGGTGGTAATGGCCTTGCCATGCTTCATGCGGTGGATGGTATTAGAGTCCATCCCCTGCTTATAGATCAGATAGTATTCTGTGACGCCTTTTCGGAGCAGAGTTTCATAAAAAGGCTTATAGCTGATCATTGCAATCACCTCTGCTAATACAAAATAGCATGGTGAAAGTATTGACTACGGCTAAAATATTAACTATACTATATAGTGAATATTTTCAGCATAAGGCAATGACTTGGGGAGGACTCCCCAAGGGCAAATTTACAATTGTAGGAGGAATGAATATGAAGAGAAGGTTCCTATCCATCCTGATGGCGCTGTGCCTGGCGCTGTCCCTGCTGCCCACCGCGGCGTTCGCGGCGGAGGGAGACGAGGGAGGCAATGAGGCTACCTTCGGCGACGTGGAGTATGCGACGCTGGAAGCGGCTGTCGCGGAAGCGAACAAGGCCAGTTTGTCCGGCGCTCCGACCATCCGGCTCCTCAAAGACGTGGAGCTGGAGGCTACGCTGGAGATCGCCACTTCCGTCATCCTGGACGGCGCCGGCCACTCCATCAGCGGCACGGACGGCAACAAGGAGTGCCTGATCCACGTCACCGGCGCGGCGGATCGCTTCACCGTGCAGGACTGCATCTTCCTGCCCGGCGTTGGCGGTAATTTTGGTGATGGTAGTAAGCACGGGTATCTCCATATTGAAGCTCCCGTGGTGACGGTTTCCGGCTGCACCTTCGGCTCCGCCGATGGAACCGGAGTCCCGTTCATCTACAACGCGCTGGAGTTCACCCAGTCTACTGAAACGCCCCTGGAGAGCGCCACCATCAGCGGCAATACCTTCTACGGCGGGCAGCTGTCCCACAACTGCATCAACCTCTATTCCTTTGCGGAGGACGCCAAGGTCGACATCAGCGGCAACAAGTATCTTGAGATTGACTGGACTACAACCAATCCCATCCGCATCAGCAACTACACCAGCGCGGACGTGACCGTCAATATCACAGGCGACACCTTGCAGTATTCTTCGGGGGTCAGCGGCAATAACACCGCGTGGGAGGGTCTGATTATCCTGCAGGATCCCTCTGAGGAAAATGATCCCGACGATGATTTTACCAAGGTTACACTCAATGTCACCGATTTGAATGCCCCTGCTGATTCCCAGAGGCTCTTCTATGTGTATGCGGATCACAAGGGGGGAATCCTGACCGATACCAACCAGCCTGTGGTGACCGGCGACGAGAGCCTGGGCCGCTTCTTCGACGCGAAGGTCGGCGACACATTCTACGCCACCCTGGCTGATGCCATCGAGGCTGCCGACGCCGGCGCGAAGGTGACGCTGCTGGACGATGTGGACAATGGCGAAGGTATTGTTATTCAAGACAAGACTGTCACCATCGACTTTGACGGTCATACCTATACTGTGACACGTAAGCTTGCAGGCTCTTCTGGTACACAGACGCAGTGCTTCCAGCTGCTTCAGGGATCTGTTGTTACACTGAAAAACGGTGCGATTGCTGCAAAGAATTCGGACATCAGAATGATGATCCAGAATTACAGCGACCTGACATTGGATAGTATGACCCTTAACGCAACTGTACACAGCAATGAAAATAACGTAAGCACTGTGGTCAGCAATAACTGCGGAACGGTGCAGGTCCTGGGCAGCACAACGCTGACTGCTAAGAGTGAGAACGATATTGCGTTTGACGTCAGCTACTGGCCGAGTTCTTATCCCGATGGAACGAATGTGGTTGTTGATACCACCGGCACCATTACGGGAAGAATCGACCTGGGCCTGTATGGAAGAAGCAGCAGTAATCCGAATACAACAGAAGATCCGATTCCTCTGCCCAGCAAGTCTCATGTGACAATTAAAAATGTTGATCACAAAGGGATATTTACGACTACAAACGGGATAACCGGATGGGTCACCGGCTTGACCAACGAAGCTGCTGCCAAAGTATTTGCCGATATGTGCGAAATCACCGGCGGTACCTTCTCCGACAAGTCCGCCGAGGACTACCTCTCCACCGGGCTGACCCTGAAGGATCTCAGCGAGGGCGCTGCTGGCGCCGGCCCCTGGCAGGTGACTGCCGCCGACGGCATGTCCGCCGCCGCTGAGAAGGAGGGCGAAACTGTTTCCGCCGAGGTGGGCGGAAACTTCAATACCAGCGGCGAGAACGGAGAGGGCGTGGATACGGAGAACGCCACGGTCAGCATCAATGTGACCACCGGCGCCGCTGACAACACCATCACCGATGTCACCGTAACCATCGCTAACGCATCCCTGACCTCCGTGGCGGCGGCGGAAACCGTGAGTGCGGTGAAGATCGCCACCGACGCGGGCACCGTCACCCTGGACAAGGCCGCCTGGGACACCATCGCGGACAACGCCGATGGCAGCTCCGTGACGCTGACCGTCTCCAAGAACGATGAGGCCTCTATGGGCGGCTGGACGGTGAGCGCCGTGGACGCGGACGGCAATCCCGTGTTCTCCGCCGAGGACGAGAGCCGGAAAGGCTCCGTCACCATCTCCGTGAAGCACTCGGCGGCCCTGGACGAAAACGAGACCATCCTGGTCTATTACATCGGCGAGGACGGCCAGCTGGAGGCCCTGGAGACCACCTACAATACTGAGGACAAGACCCTCACTTGGACGGTGGATCACCTGTCCGACTTCGTCGGCGTGACGATTGGCCCTGACGATGAGGCGGTGTGGCTCGAAAGCACTGAGATGAAGGCTGGTACCCTGGCCGAGGCGCTGGACGCGCTGGATGACGTGGGCGGCGCCATCGACCTGATCCGCAGCGCGGAGCTGACCAGCGCCAGCTACACCATCAGCAAAAACATCACCATCCAGAAGAGCGACCATCCCTACGAAACCGATCCGGCCATCACCGCCACCGTGGCAGACGGCAATGAGACCATTGCCTTCACCATCGTAAACGACGGCGGGCTGACCCTGAACGGCGTGAAAATGACCATCAACGGCAACGGGGATGGCACGCAGGGCAAAGCCGGCGTGACCGGCGGCACCGGCTTCAACATGCAGACCTCCAGTGCCCTGACCCTGGAGAACAGGGCGTCCCTGGTCATGAACGACCTGACCCGCGGCCTCGTGGCCACCGGTACGCCTACTCCGATTGAGGCGGCTGTCACGGTGGACGGTTCCACCCTCACCGCTGAGAATATCGGCGGCAACTTCTCCAACGGCGGCCAGTGGACGATTAAAAACGGTGCGACGGTCACGATTAAGCAGTGCGTAAACAACGGCCTGAGCGCCAACACCGTCACCGTGGACAAAGCCGAGCTGACGATTGAGGACGTCGGCTACCGCGGCATCATCATCAACGATTCTAACGGCGCCCTGAAGATCCAGAACAACGCCCGGGTGTCCGTGACGAACACCTGCAACACGACGGACTCGAACGCAACAAGCATTTACAAGGACAAAGTTGCGGTGCAGCTGGCGGCCAACACCAATCCTGTGGACTTCACCCTGGACAAGACGTCCTCCCTGAATCTGGGCGGCGACAACATCAAGGTGAACACTGAGAGTGGTGCCACCAACAGCATTGACGGCAGCATTAACGGCACCGTACTGGTGAACGAGGATTCCGACAGCTTCGTCGTCACCTACAAGAACAGCAACGGCACCCAGGTCGGCACGACCGTGGTCGACGCGACGGGCGGAGAAGCCACCGTCACCATGCCCGCCGCCCCCGCCGCCCCCGGCTCCGACTATACCTTCGCCGGCTGGCAGGACGGGGCCGGTGAGCTGCACGCGGCAGACGAGAATGTGACGATCAGAGCAAGCGCCACCTTCACCGCCGTGTGGAATTACACCGGCGGCGGCTCCGGCAGCTCCGGCGGCACCCGGTACTCTGTCACCGCAGAGGACACGACCCACGGCGAGATCCGTGTGAGCCCGTCCCGGGCGTCCCGGGGGCAGACGGTGACCATCACCGTGGATCCCGACGAGGGCTATGAGCTGGACGAGCTGGTGGTGCTGGACAGCGACGGCGACGAGATCGACGTGAAGCGTGTCAACTCCACCCGGTACACCTTCGAGATGCCCCGGGGCGCTGTGACGGTTGAGGCCAGCTTCGCCCGGGAGACGGTGGAGACCACCTTCGACGACGTGGGCACGGACTACTGGGCCTATGACGAGATCGAGTGGGCCTACGACAGCGGCTACATGAACGGCACCAGCGCCAGCACGTTCGCGCCGGGAAGCAGCATCTCCCGCCAGCAGGTGTGGATGATCCTGGCCCGGATGAGCGGGGCGGACCCGGCCAGCATGGCGGAGGCCCGCCAGTGGGCGATGGAGAACGACATCTCCGACGGCACGAACCCCGGCAGCGCGGTGACGCGGCAGCAGCTGGCGGCCCTGCTGTTCCGGTTTGCCCAGAGCAACGGGTATGACGACGGCGGACGGAAGGCTCTGACCAGCTTCCCGGACGCGGGGAGCGTGTCTGCCTATGCGGTGGAGCCCCTGCAGTGGGCCACCGCCGGCGGCATCATCGGCGGTACCAGCGCCGGGACGCTGAATCCCACCGGCAGCGCCACCCGCGCCCAGTTCGCGGTGATGCTGTACCGGTTCTGGAACAACGTGTAATCCCAAATCCCACAAGATCCGGCGGGGCCGGGCGGAGAACTCTCCGCCCGGCCCCTTTTCGCGCCGCGGCCTCCGCCCTGGGAAATTTTTCTCTTGACGGGCAGGGGGGAAGCTGGTATAATGCACCCATATTCAGAAAATGCCATGAAGGGGAAAAGGCGATTTCACATCCTGCTTCAGAGAGCCGCCGGGTGGTGCGAGGCGGCGGGGAGGGAATCGCGTCACTGGCCCCGGAGCTGCCGTGCTGAGAGGCGACGCCTTTAGGCGCGGACGGTGTCTGTCCGTTATCATGCAGAAGCGATTCGCCCATCCTGCGGGAGAGGCTGATCGTGCAGAGTGGCTGGGCCCAACCGCCCGGCAATGAGAGTGGTACCGCGGGTACGGCATTTTTTCTCCCGTCTCTCAAAGACTGAAGGTCTTTGGAGAGATGGGATTTTTTGTTGCCCTCCTTCAAAGACAGATCATCGAAGGAGGACTTTGACATGATGGACGCGACCAAGTATCAGATCGGCTACTATCCCCCGCCGGTGGAGCCGGGCCATGTGTTCGAGTGGACCCAGAAGGACCACATCGAGACCGCCCCCGCCTGGTGCAGCGTGGACCTGCGGGACGGCAACCAGAGCCTGGTGATCCCCATGAGCCTGGACGAGAAGCTGGAGTTCTATGACATGCTGGTGAAAATCGGCTTCAAGGAGATCGAGGTGGGCTTCCCGGCGGCGTCGGAGACGGAATATGAGTTCCTCCGCAAGCTCATTGACGAGAACCGGATCCCCGAGGATGTGACGATCCAGGTGCTGACCCAGTGCCGGGACCACATCATCCGCCGGACCTTCGAGGCGGTGAAGGGTGCCCCCCGAGCCATCATCCACTTCTACAACTCCACCAGCGAGGCCCAGCGGCGGGAGGTGTTCC
>CAMMCS010000014.1 GCA_946494635.1 uncultured Oscillibacter sp.
CAGGGACTCGCCGTAGGCGCCGCCCCGCAGGATCAGGGTCATCTTGGTGGGCTCGCCGGTGCCGGTGTCTCCGCCGCCATCCTCAGCAGGCGGTGTATCCTCCCCGCCGCCGCAGGCAGCCAGGGACAGCGTCATCGCCAGCGCCAGGATCAGGGTAAGCAGTTTCTTCATTTCTTTTCCTCCTACTCTTTCCTTCTTTTCCTTCTTTGTTGGTGTGCTTTGTCTGGGGGTCGATGTATTTTGTTACTCTTTGACAGCGCCGCTTGACAAACCGGAGATCAAGTAGTTCTGTGCAAAGATCACAAACAGGGTAATGGGGATCACGGAAACCACGCCTGCGGCGGCCACAAGGCCGAAGTTGGTCAGATTATCCTCCGTGTTCAGTACCGACAGGGCCAGGGGCACCGTGTAGTTGCTGGGGCTGCGGGTGAAGATGACGGTGTAGGTGTACTCGTTCCAGGCGTACATGAAGGACAGCATGGCCACCGCCGCGATGCCCGGCGCCACCAGGGGCAGGACGATCCGCACGAAGAGCTGCCACTCTGTGGCGCCGTCCACCTTGGCGCTCTCCTCGATCTCCTCCGGCAGGTCCTGGAAGAAGCTGATGAGGAACCAGATGATCAGCGGCACATTGATCAGCACGCAGGCCAGGGTCACAGGGATCTTGGTATTCAGCAGCCCCACCCAGCTGAACATGGTGTACAGCGGGATGGTAAAGGCAACCGGGGGCAGGACGCGGACCAGCAGGACCCAGTAGGTCAGGGGCTTCTTCAGTCCGAAGCGGAACCGCCGCCGGGCCAGGATGTACGCCGCACAGATCCCCACGAACAGCGACAGCACCAGGGAACTGAGCGTAGTCTGCAGGCTGTTGATGGTGGCCTGTCCAAATCCCTCCTCCACAAACAGATTGACGAAGTGCTCCAGCGTCAGGGACTGGGGGATAATGGGGATCTGCCCCTGCATTTCCGCCGTGGGCCGGATGGCCATGGCCACCAGCCAGTAGATGGGAAACAGGGCAATCACCAGCAGGATCGCACAGCCGATGATTTTTCCCACCGTCCCAATGCGTCTTTTTGCTTTCATTTTCACTCCTCCTCGTATTTGTTGGAGAGAATTCCGTGCGATTGTACAGAATTTCGGTCTCTCTTTCCATCACATTCCCTAAAAAAGTGTGTAAATTTTGGAACAAATTCCCTCAGGCAGAGCCCCGCACCCGCAATTCCGTAGGAACGACCGTCAGCTGGGGGATATCGGTCTCCCCTGCCAGCAGCGCCTGCAGCCTGGCGGCGCTCAGCTCCCCCATCCGATAGCCGTCAATGCGGAGGGAGGTCAGCTCCGGCTCCAGCATGCCGCAGACCGTGGTGTCATCAATTCCCGTCACGGCCACATCCTCCGGCACCCGCAGCCCCAGGCGGCGGGCGGCCTTCATGGCGCCTGCGGCCAGAATGTCGTTGGTGCCGAAAATGGCCGTGGGCCGGTCCGGGCGGGAGAGGAGCTCTCTGCAGGCCTCCGCCGCGCTTTCCACAGTCGGGTCGCACAGCTTGATGGCCCTGGTGTCCGCCGGCAGGCCGTGGCTCTTGGCGATTTCCAGGAACGCCCGGTACCGCTCATTTAAAATATAGGGGGAAAAGCGCCCCGCCAGCATGGCAATCCGCCGGTGGCCGCGGCTCATCAGGTATTCCAGCACCTGGCGGACGCCTCCGTACTCGTCGGAGACCACGCAGGGGATGTCGAAGCCCGGCATCCGGTTGTTCACCAGCACCACCGCCAGGCCGCGGCTCTGCAGTTCTGACACCAGCTCCGGCCGGGCATTGCCCCCCAGGATGGCGCCGTCCACCTGTTTGTTCTTGGCATTGCTTGCGGTCAGATCCCAGTCTGCCGCCGTGGAGATGACCAGCTCCAGATCCGTGCGGTTGCTCTCGCCCATAATGCCGTTGCAGATCCGGGCATAGAACTCATCCAGAATTGTGGCGCCCTCCTTGCAGATGAGGAAGGCAATTTTATCCGTCCGCTGGCGGGCCATGGCCCGGGCAATGGCATTGGGCGAATAATGGAGCACCTCCGCCGCCTCGAACACCTTCTGCCTCGTATGTTCCCGGACGCGTTCCGGATTGGAAAAGGCGCGGGAAACTGTAGCAATGGACACGCCGGACAGTCGAGAGACATCGTAAATCGTTGAGTTCATGAACTACCCCATTTTGTAAAGGCTTTCAGAATCCGATGAACTTTCCCCCCTCTATCCGAGTGGAAGTTCTTTCCTTTCTGCTTCGACCATATCACAGTCTGTACATAAAAGCAAGCTATTTCACAGGATTTGATGTATATTTTACATAGTCGTGCAAAGTGCTTTACATTCCTTGTGCGATTCGCTCATTGAGTAAGCGCTTTCATTCAGGGCGGATCTGAGATTCCAGCCCCGCGCTCTCTGGCAATCCGGGGAATTTCGCGCTTTTCCGGTCCCCGCCGGCCGATTGAGACGGCTCCGCCATGCCGGAGCGGCCCGCCCGTTCCCCGGCCCCTGTTTTCCCGTCATTGGAGCCTGCCCCGATTCTCCGCCGAAAATCAGGAGCGCACGGCACAGGGCATCCTGTGCCGCGCGCTCTGCGGCTTCGTCGTCTGGGGCGCTTCCCCCTCATGGAGGTCAGAAGACCCGGGATGCATTTTCTTTGGGGCGGCAATTCGGAAGCCGGACGTCCCCAAAAGGGATTTACGGCGTCTCGCGCAGCTCCGTCTGCCCGGATGAATCGCCTCCCAGACGCCACTGGGCGCTTGCCCTCTGGAGCTCCGCCATCCTGCGGTAAAGCCCTCCTGCTTTCAGCAGCTCCGCCGGAGTCCCCTGCTGGGCCACCCGGCCGTTCTCCAGCACCACGACGTGGTCGGCACCGGCTACCGTGCGCATCCGATGGGCGATCACCAGCACCGTCTTTCCCTTCAGCAGCCTGGACAGGGCGGCCTGTACCGCGCTTTCATTTTCCACATCCAAGGAGGCCGTGGCCTCGTCCAGCAGCACCACCGGTGCGTTTTTCAGCAAGGCCCGCGCAATGGAGATCCGCTGCCGCTCCCCGCCGGAGAGGGTGGCGCCGTTTTCTCCGATCACTGTCTGATATCCCCTGGGCAGTCTGCGGATAAAGGAATCGCATTGGGCGGCCCTTGCCGCGGCAAGCACCTCCTCATCGGTGGCTCCCCGGCGGCCCAGGCGGATATTCTCCATGACCGTATCCCGGAAGAGCACCACATCCTGGAACACCATGGAATAGAATCGCAGCAGGGACTCCGGCTCCACGCCGGAGACGTCCGTGCCCCCCAGAGTGACCCTTCCGCCGGTCACATCCCAAAAGCGCGCGGCCAGCCGGCAGGCGGTGGACTTTCCGCCGCCGGAGGGCCCGATCAGAGCGGTGACCTCCCCCTGCCTGGCCGTAAAGCTCACATCATCCAGCACGCCGGCGCCCTCCCGGTAAGCAAAGGAGACATGGTCAAAGGCAATGTCGTAGTTGGCCGGGGCGAAGTCCTCTGTCCCCTCCTGTACCGGCTGCTCCAGAATGGAGCGCATCCGGTCGATCTGCAGCTTTGCGTTGAAGGTGGCGGCAATGTTCTGGAGCACCAGCCCAAGCGGATCATACAGCCGGGCCGCGGCAAAGAGAAACCCCAGAAAATAGAGGAAGGACAGCTCCCCGCTCAGCAGCAGGGCTGAGCCCGCAAGCACAGTGGTGGCCAGTCCGACCCGCAGAAACGCCTGCGCGGAACACACAAATACGCCCGTTGCCAGTTCCGAGCGGATGGAGCCGGATTCCATAGTCCGCAGCTTCCCCTCCAGTTCGTTCAGGTACGCTGTCTGCCGGCCGCAGGCCTTGATGTCACGGATGGTCTCCAGCCCCTCCTGAATGCAGTCCGCCACGGCGCGCTTGTTCAGGATATTCTGCGTGCCGAGGGAATCCTGGATTTTCCTGCTGCCCACTGTCAGCGCCACCGCCACCGGCACCACCCACAGCACGGCCGCGGCCATGCGCCAGTCGCAGCAGAACATGCAGATCCCGATGACAGCGGTGGAGAAGACGGAGGCGAACAGCTGCGGCACATAGTGGGAGAACATCTGGTCCAGCGATGAGCAGTCCGCGATCATCGTGGCAGTCAAATCGCTCAGATCCCGGTTCCAGAAGAAACTCAGCGGCAGCTTGCGCAGGGTCTCCGCCAGACTCACACGGCGGCTGGCACTCTCCTGGTAGGTGGCCAGATATAGCGAGGCGTACTGAAACCAGTGGAGCACAAACAGCAGGATCAGCACCGCCAGCCCAGCTCCCGCGCAGATCCCGAACCGGGCCATGGGGTCTGCGCCGTTTTCCAGGCAGTTCAGCAGATGCCGGGCGGTAAACAGCACCACCCCTACCGGAAGCATCAGGCTCAGATTGCACACAAAGCACCAGATCACCGCCCGCGTCAGATCCTTCGCCCCTTGTTCACTGAGTGCAAACCAGTGCTGCAATTTCCGCGTCATACCGCTTCCTCCCTTCCAACCTTCCACCGTGCGCTTTGCTGATAGTCCGCCCACATGCCGGCATACACGCCTCCCCGGCTCAGCAGCTCGGCGTGGGTTCCCTGTTCCACGATCTTCCCTGCGGACAGTACAAGGATCCTGTCTGCGTCCTGCACGGTGGAAAGGCGGTGCGCAATCATCAGCACGGTCTTTTTTCTGGTCAGCTCCTCAAATGCCTGCTGGATCTGGTGTTCATTCTCCGGATCCGCAAACGCCGTGGCCTCATCCAGGACCACAATGGGCGCGTTCTTCAAAATTGCCCGCGCCAGGGCGATGCGCTGTCTTTCTCCCCCGGAGAGATACACGCCTCCGGCCCCGACCACAGTATCCAGTCCGTTCGGCAGTTTTTCCAGGATGTCGCCGCACTGTGCCGCCTTTGCCGCGGCAAGCACCTCCTCCCGCGAGGCATCCGGCCGGGCCGCCCGGATATTCTCCAGGACGCTCTGCTTGAACAGGCGGGTATCCTGGAACACAAACGCCACCTGTTCCATCAGGGCGCCGCTGTCCATCTCCCGGACATCCACGCCGCCCACAGACACAGACCCCCTGTCCACATCCCAGAACCGGGGGATCAGGCTGGCCGCTGTGGTCTTCCCTCCGCCGGAGGGCCCCACCAGCGCCACGACCTGTCCCGGCCGGACGGCAAAGCTCACGTCATCCAGGGCCGGGCGGCCGCCGCCCGGGTAGGTAAATGTCACATGGTCAAAGATCACAGCGGCGCTTTGGGGCCGCTTGGGCGCGGCAGTCTCCGGCATAGGCTCCCGGTTCAGCACCTCGTCCAGCCTGCCCACCGCCTCGTCAGCCTCCATCACGGCCTCGCTCATGTACATGATCCGATTGATCATCTGCCCGCAGGCGGGGGCGAACAGCGCATAGAACAGGAAGTTCACCAGCACCAGCCGCACGTCGCCGCCGGACGCCAGCAGCAGTGCCGCCGGAATCAGCAGGGCAAATCCTCCGTTAATAGCCGTGAGGAAGCAGGTCTGACCTGTCCGGCAGCTCATGGCGTATTGGCTGGCCAGGCTGCTGTAATCCTGAATGGCGGCGTAGAAAGCCTTGAAGGAGTATACAGTCTGCTGAAACATCTTTACCACCGGGATGCCCCGGACGTATTCCACGGCCTCTCCGCTCATCCGCTCAATCTCCCGCTGGTACCGGTGGAAAAACCCGGCGTTCTTGCCGCCCATCATCAGGCACATGCTGAGCAGTGCCAGTGCCATGGTGGCAAGGCACAGCAATCCCATCCGCCAGTCGAAAACAAACAGCAGCACAACGGCGGCAGCCGGCGTCACCGCCGTGGCCGCCAAGTCCGGCAGCTTGTGGGCCAGCAGATCCTCCGTAAGGCCCGCGTTGTCATCAATGAGCTTCCGCAGGCGGCCGGACTGTTCGCCGGCGAAAAAGCCCAGAGGCAGCTTCAGCACATGCTCCATTGCGGCCTTCCGCATGTTTCTGGCCGTCCGGAAGGCCGCAATATGGGTACACATCAGCGCGGCAAAATACAGCACAATGCTGCCGACAGCCGTCCACACCGCCATCCAGCCCCACCGATCCAGGCCGGAGACGCCGCCCAGATCCGGCCAGCCGTCCAGCACGGCCCTGGCCACCAGCCACACGCATACATATGGCGCCAGCCCCAGCACCGCGGACACGGCGGACAGGGCGCAGCCCAGCGCGGTCAGCCGCCTGTGCCCGCCCGCGTATTCCAGGATGCGGGACAGGCTGCCCGGTTTCTTTTCTTTCACTGAAATCCCTCCTCGCAAATTAGTTAGTTATAACTAACTTTTGTGTAAAAAAGATGGGGCCTATTCCCCCATCAATTTGTACCACCCGGCCGTATAGAATTCCCGCAGCTGCCGGATGTACTGCCGGGCCCTGTCATAGGGCATCTCGTGAACCACCACCTCAAACAGGGCGTTGAACATGCCGCTGGCAATGATGTGGCACAGCTGATGATCCAGCGCCGGCACATCCCGGCCCAGGTTTCGCAGAACCCGGATGTAGTGCTCCGTGTACTCCACTTCCACCTCTACCATATTGTGGATAAAATGCTCGTAGGAGGTGCCCTCGGCACAGCAGAGCAGGAGCTTCACCGGCTCCAGGTGCTGATACATATAGTCCACCATCCAGTCCACGCAGGCGGAGGACTCCACCCCCATATGGCTGGGCTGCTCCGCCTCCGGCAGCTCGGCAAACTCTGTCTGCGCCTCCATGAACCGGCCCATGATGGCGGCGGCGTGGGGCTCCACAATAGAGGCGAACAGCGCCTCCTTGCTGGAGAAGTAGCCGTAAAAGGCCCCGGTGGTGACGCCGGCGCTCTTCACGATCTGCCGCAGGGAGGCCCCCTGGAAGCCCTTGTCCAGGAACTCCGCCAGCGCGGCCTGCTGAATCCTCTCCAGCGTGACAGAGGACTTCTCGTCCATCATTCTCCCCTCCTTCCTATAACACCGTTATATAGCAGTGTTATAATACAACAGCTCCCGGTATTTGTCAAGGGGCACATGCGGGATTCTCCGGCGCTTTTGCGGCCCATGGCCTCCGGGGCAGGCAAGGTCCACAGGGCCATGCCATCCCCCGTAAGCCGCCCCGCTTCCTCCCCCAGCTCCGCCGAAAACCCTTTGCAAGCGCCACAGGGGCGGCAGCGCTTTGCGCTCCCGCCCCTGTGCCGTTTTCCGGCGCGGACTCAGGATTCCTGCCGCGCTCTCCCCGCCGCAGGCAGGGCGCTCATACTGCGGAGGCTCACCGCCAGAGTGGACAGGTTGTGCAGCATGGCCGACGTGGCCGGAGGCAGCACGCCTGCCGCCCCCAGGGCGATCAGCCCGCCGTTGAAGCCGATGACAAAGCGGTAGTTTGCATGGATCCGCCGCATCAGCGCCATGGACAGCTGCCGCAGCCGCACCAGCTCCCAAAGGCTGTCCGCGGCGATGGTGATATCCGCGATCTCCCGGGCAATCGCCGCCCCGTCGCTGACGGCGATGCCGGCATCCGCCTCCGACAGGGCCGGCGAATCGTTGATGCCGTCGCCCACCATGAGGACGGTATGGCCCTCCCGACGCAGGGCGGCCACATAGTCCGCCTTGTCCGCCGGGAGCACCCCGGCCCGGAAATCGTCCACGCCCAGCTGCCGGGCGATGGCCGCGGCGGTACGGGGGCTGTCCCCGGTGAGCATCACAGTCCTTTTCATGCCCAGCCCCCGCAGGGTGGACAGGACGTCCCGGGCCTCCTCCCGCACCGGGTCGGAGATGCAGATGACCGCCGCGAGAACCCCGTCAATGGCCAGGTGCAGCTGGGAGTACTCCGGCGGAAGGGCGCCGAACTTCGCCTGTTCCTCCGGCGGGATCGTGCAGCCCTCATCCTCGAAGATGAAGTGGGCGCTGCCGATCCGCACCCGCTCGCCGTTGACAGAGCTGGCGATGCCGTGGGCCACCAGGTATTCCACCTTGGAGTGGTACTCCCGGTGGGTAAGCCCCCGGCGCCGGGCCTCCTCCACCACGGCGTTGGCCATGGAGTGGGGGAAGTGCTCCTCCAGGCAGGCTGCCAGGCGCAGCATCTCCTCCTCCCGCCTGCCACCGAAGGGAATGACCGCCGCCACCCGGGGGCACGCATGGGTCAGGGTTCCGGTCTTGTCAAAGACAATGGTATCCGCCCGGGCCACCGCCTCCAGGAATTTGCCGCCCTTGACGGTGATGTGCTCCCCTCCCGCCTCCCGCATGGCGGAGAGGACAGCCAGCGGCATGGCCAGCTTCAGCGCGCAGGAGAAGTCCACCATCAGCACGGACAGGGCCCGCGTCACATTCCGGGTCAGGGCAAGGCTCAGGAGGCTGCCGGCAAAGGTGTAGGGCACCAGCTTGTCTGCCAGCCCGGCGGCCCTGGCTTCGGCGGCGGACTTCATCTGCTCGGACCGCTGGATCATCTCCACGATCTGGTCATAGCGGCCCTGGCCGGCGGCCTGGCGCACCTCCAGGACACATTCGCCCTCCTCCACCACGGTGCCGGCGTAGACGGCGCCGCCAGGGCGCTTTGCAACAGGGACGGACTCCCCGGTGAGGGAGGCCTGGTTGACCGTGATCTCCCCCTCCGCCAGCACGCCGTCCAGGGGAACGACGCCTCCGGCCCGGACCACCACGCGGTCCCCCGGCCGCACCTGGCCGATGGGGGTGAGGACCTCTTCCCCGCCGGCCGTCCGCAGCCACACCCGGTCCACGTGGAGGGACAGGCTCTCCGCCAGATCCGCCACGGACTTCTTTCTGGTCCAGTCCTCCAGCAGCTCCCCGATCTCCAGCAGGAACATTACCGCCCCCGCAGTGCCGAAGTCCCGGCGGCAGACAGAGATGGTGATGGACAGGGCGTCCAGCAGCTCCACCTTGATCTTCCTCCGGCGCAGGCACCGCAGGCCACGCCGGAGAAAGGGCACCATGTGCCACACGGCCTGGGCCGCCCGGACCGGCCCGGGCAGGAACAGCGCAGACGCCGCCTTGGCCAGCACCTTGCCCGTCAGCTTTTCCTGAAAGCGGCGGTTCAGCTCCCGGGTGCTGTGGCCAGGCAGGGTGACGGACGCCTCCGCGTCCGCCCAGGTAAAGCGGGCCAGATCCTCCAGCACCCGGCTCCGCTCCCCCTGGTAGGTGAGGATCACGCACCGGGTCCGCTCATGGACTGCCGCCTCCCGGGCCCATGGCCGCCCCTTCAGCCAGGTCTCCAGCAGATCCGCCTGGCGGAGGGTCATGGTTTTCTGGCACAGCCGCAGGCGAATGCGCCCGCGGCTCTCATGTACGATGGTTGCTCTCATGTGGTTGCTCCTTTGAGGCCGTCCAAAACGGCCTGTTTTGACATGGGGAACCCGCCCCAACGTCCATAAAATGGCTTTCCCGACGCACATGTCGCCGGGAAAAGGTCTCTGATCGAATTTGTATCTCCGGCCCGCAGGCCGTTTTGCGCCGAAAGGAGCCGCAGAACGGCTCCTCCCGCTGAGGGTCAGGCCTCCTGCCCCTCCACCCTGGCATTGTCAGCCTCCTCCGCCTCTTTTGCGGCCCGGGCCTCGTTGATGTCCCTGGCCGCGGCCAGGATATCGGCCGCATTCTCCTGGAAGGAGACAACGGTCTCCATGACGGAATCCTTTACCCGCAGGCCTGCCGCGGCGGCGTGGGTATAGGCCTTCTTGGCGTCCTTGCTGGTGAGCAGCTTGATACCCGCAGAACCGAACAGGGCGCCGCCTGCAAAGCACGCCAGCTTGATGTAATGGTTCATTGTGATTCTCCCTTTCTGTTATTTGCGCCGGTAGCCTGTCATCATCACCATGATCATGCAGATCACAGCGCCCCAAGCCCAGAAGCGGTGCTGTTTCAAAGCGATCTCCTCCTTGTGGAAAAACAAGTTTCAGATCTTTGCATATCTTGGTATTATACCAGCCACACGGCCCCCTGTCTCACCGAAACGGCCGCGGTTCTGCCGGTTCAGACATTTTTCGATACTGGCCGGGCGCCACCCCGTAGTGCTGGCGGAAGGCGGCGGTAAACTGGCTGGCGCTGCTGTAGCCCACCGCCTGGGCCACCCCCAGCACACTGAGGCCGGAGGCGCGCAGCAGCTCAGCCGCCCGCTCCATCCGCCGCTGCCGCAGCCAGGTGTGGACCGGACATCCGTACATGCGCCGGAAGGCGGCCTTGAAGGCGGTCGGAGAGAGGTAAAAGTGTCGGCTCAGTTCCGGGATCGTGAGAGGCTCCGACAGATGCGCTTCCATATAGTGTCGGATCTCCGCCGCTGCGCAGGCCAGCTCCCGGCCCGGCTGGGACGCCGGCTCCTCTGCCTGTCCCCGCTCCTCGGGAGCAGAGAGCAGATACAGCAGCTCCACGGATTTCCAGGCGCAGTACCTGCCCTGTTCAGCGGCAGGCAATCGCTCCAGCTGTTCAAAGACGCCCCGGCTCCAGGCGGTGCCGCCGATGGCCGCGCAGCCCCTCCGCCGGGCCATCCATTCCCGTACCCGGCCGGTATCCAGCGCAAGGCCCCCCAGCAGGCCGCACAGGGTGTCCAGGCTCTTCCGGGCCCCCCGGGCGTCCACCGCCACCAGGATCCCCGCCGCACCCCCGTCGATCCGGGCGCTCTCCAGGCCTGAGATATCTGTCAGCAGCAGCACCTCGCGGCCGCCTGCCGCCAGCGCCGTTCCATCTCTCCGGGCCAGGATCACCCGCCCCCGGAGGCAGAACAGCGCCTCAAAATGGAGCGTCTCCAGCCTTATGGGAAGCTGTGCCGAAAGGGCCCCGCCTCCCTGCTCCCGGGAAAACCGGCAGATCCGGACACCTGGCATGATGTCCTCCCAGCCCGCCTCCGGTTCCAGATATTCCGCCAGCATCTGTTTCCCTCCTCCGCGCAGGTCTCCCCGCAGCCCTTGTCAGCCGAAGAGCCCCCGCTTCACATAGGGCTCCTTCTGAATGTCCCCCACAGCATAGCCGGTGGCGGAGATGACACTCCGCAGGGCCTGCTCATCCAGTTCACCCTCTGCAACCACCACGGTCTCCCGTTTGTTCCGGGAGGAGGATACCTTCTTCACCGGAAAGGCCCTCCGTACCGCGTCGTTTACATGGCTCTCGCACATGCCGCACATCATCCCGTCCACCTGTACGGTATACTTCCACATGTTCAATTCCTCCCGTCAAGAATTAGTTGCAACTAACTTATAGGCATGGAAAAGCGGCCCCAGGCCGCTCATCCCAAGGCCACATCCAAGGCCATCATCAGTGTGAATCCCGCCGCGAAGGCCAGGACCCCCGCGTGGGCGTGCTCCCCCTGGGACATCTCGGGGATCAGCTCCTCCACCACCACATAGACCATCGCGCCGGCGGCAAAGCTCAGCAGGCACGGCAGGGCGGGAATCACCCAGCCGGACGCCAGGATGGTAAGGGCCGCGGCCACCGGTTCCACCGCGCCGGAGAGTGCTCCGCTCCAAAAGGCCCGGGATTTCTTCATTCCCTCTGCGCACAGCGGCAGGGAGAGGATGGCCCCCTCCGGAAAATTCTGGATGGCGATGCCAAGAGACAGCGCCACCGCCCCTGTCAGCGTGATTTGCGCGCTGTCCGACAAAAACCCCGCATAGACCGCTCCCACCGCCATTCCCTCCGGAATGTTGTGAAGGGTCACTGCCAGCGTCAGCATCGTGGTGCGCTTCAGCTGGCTCCTGGGGCCCTCCGCCTCCTGGCTGCGCTGGTGCAGATGCGGAACCGCATGATCCAGCAGCAGCAAAAACAGCACACCCAGCCAAAAGCCCCCTGCGGCGGGGAGAAACGCCCATACTCCCAGGCCGGATGCCTGGTCCATAGCTGGAATCAGCAGGCTCCAGATGGAGGCGGCCACCATCACGCCGGAGGCAAAGCCAGTCAGCCCCCGCTGCACCCGGTCACCCATCCCGTTTTTCAGGAAAAACACGCAGGCCGAGCCCAAGGCGGTGCCGGCAAATGGAATCATCAGGCCATAAAACACTGTCAGATCCATGGATTTCGCCCCCTCTCTGCAGCGTTAAAGTTAGTTTATGCTAACCTTAAAGGCATTATATACTTCCCCTGCCTTCTTGTCAAGAAGTATGTGCAGGAAACCGCCCTGCCTTTCCATGTGCCGCAGAAGTTCTCCGGCCCAGCAGGCAAAAAGGCAGACGCGGGGAAATGTCCGCGTCTGCCCTTTGTCCGCCCTCCGGCCGCACTCTGCGTCCTGCGGCCGGAGAGCCCGCAGTCTCTTACAGCTTCAGGCCCAGGCGGTAGCCGGTGTGGATGGCGTCCATGATCTTGTCGGGATGGATCGCGTCGCCCACCAGATAGGCCTCCTTGCCCTGGTCCTTCAGGGTGTGATAGAGGTCCTGCTCCGACTTGGCGCCGAAGGCGTACAGCACGGTGTCCGCCTCGATCTTCCGCTTCTGGCCCTTGTGCTCCACCATAACGCCGTCAGCCACGATCTCCAGCGGCGTGGTGGAGGTGCAGACCTCCATGTCAGTCTTGGCGATCCGCTCGGAATAGGCCAGGAAGTCCGTGGCGGCCACGCCCTTCATGATGGTGGGCTTCCGGCCCACCAGGGTCACCTTGTGGCCGGTCTCCGCCAGGTGGAGAGCCGTCTCAGAGCCCACCAGGCCAACGCCCAGCACCACCACCCGGTGGCCGACCTCACGCTTTCCGGTGAGGAATTCAGAGGCGTCAGCGGCAATGGGCAGCTCCGCGCCCGGAATGGGGGATTTCTTCGGGGTGGAGCCGGTGGCGCACACCACAGCGTCAAACGAGGCCAGATCCTCCGCCGTGGCCTCCTTCTCAATGACGGGGATCTGCAGCTTCTCCACAGCGGTAATCATGGAGTCCTGCAGGAGGCGGATGTCCGACTTGAACTCCGGCACAGAGGCCTCGCCCAGCTGGCCGCCCTTCTTTCCCTTCTCGAAGATGGTCACATCGTGTCCCCGCAGCTTCAGGACCCGGGCGGCCTCCAGGCCGGCGGGGCCGGCACCCACCACGGCGATGTTCCGCTTTACCGCTGCCGGGGTGATCTCCAGCTCGCCCTCCCGGCTGATGATCGGGTTCACAGCGCAGGTAATGGCCTTGTAGCAGAAGAAGGTGCGCTCCAGGCAGCCCTCATTGCAGCGGATGCAGGGGCGGATATCCTCGGGACGGTCCTCCTCGGCCTTCCGGGGCCATTCGGGATCCGCCCACAGGGGCCGGCCCAGGCCCACAAAATCGCCCTTGCCGGAGGCGATGATCTCCTCCGCCAGATCCGGCGTGGTGATGGAGCCGGAGGCGATGACCGGTACAGAGACCTCTTTCTTGATGGCCTCGGCGGCCCAGACGTTGTGGCACCGGGGGATCGCCATGGGGGACACCTGGTGGATCATGGTGTGGTGGTCGCCGCCGGAGATGTGGAAGGCGTCAATGCCCTCTTTCTCCAGCGCCTTGGCCAGGGCGATGGTGTCCTCGATGGGGAAGCCGTCCGGCTCATAGTCGGTGCCGCTGAGGCGGATCGTCACCGGGAAGTCGGGGCCCACCTTCTTGCGCACGTCCCGCACGATTTCTATGTAAATGCGCATCCGGTTCTCCAGGCTGCCGCCATAGAGGTCGGTGCGGTGATTGGTGGTGGGGGAGAAGAAGTTGGTCAGCAGGTACCCGTGGGCGCCGTGGATCTCCACCAGCTTAAAGCCGGCCTGCTTTGCCCGCAGGGCAGAGTCGCCGAAGGCGTGGACGATGTCCTGGATCTCCTCAATCGTCAGCACATGGGGCACCGCCTGGACGCCGTACTGATCCCACAGCTTGGGCCAGGGAATGGCAGAGGGGGCGCAGATGGGCTGGGTACCCAGGAACTTCTGCCGGCCGCAGTGCTCGATCTGAATGGCGGGGACGGCACCCTGTTCCGCAATATTCTCTGCAAGCCATGCAAGCCCGGGGATATGCTCATTGCTGGAGATGCCCAGGTGGCAGTGGGCGGACTTGGCGCCGATGTCGTCCACATAGGCGTATTCCACAATGATCATGCCGGCGCCGCCGGCGGCCTGCTTCCGGTAATACCGGACCAGCCGCTCGGAGACGGTTCCGTCCATGTTGCTCATACCAGAGGACTGGGGAGCCTTCATCACGCGGTTTTTCAACTCGAGAGTTCCGATTTTTCCTGGTGCAAACAGGTGTGGAAACATCTTGCTAGGCATGCTTTTTTCCTCCTCATGTAAAAATTGCTGCATTTTTAAGACAGAATCCCTGTCTTTATGCAACAGTATAAACGAATTGACAAAAAAGAAACGATATCATATGATACAATCACAAAAAATTCACAAAGCTCTTTACAGGGAGGGGCACTTTATGGCGGAGGTATTCACACACCGGGCGCCGCACACCTTTGGATTTGTGCTGGAGGACAATCTTCTGGCCTACCGGGATCTGATTCTGGACTATGTGCAGTCGCCCGGCGCCATCCCCAAGGGAACCGTCATCAGCAGCGGCGGGCAGGCGTCCCATTATGTCTATTTTCTGCTGGAGGGCCTGGTGAAGATCAGCGTCATCAACATCTACGGCTATGAGCGGATCCTGGGCTACCACAAGAAAAACACCCTGTTTGTGATGGACGGCCTGCGGCGGGAGGAGAGCGTCATTGTCACCGCCACCGCCCTGACACAGCTGCGGGCCGCGAAGCTCTCCCTGGAGGATCTGGCGGCCCTGTTTGCCCGGGAGCCCCGCTTTGCCGTGGACATGGTGCTCTATTACAGCGACGTGCTCAAGCTGATGTGCTATGACGCGGAGTCCCAGTCCAGCAACGATGTCCGCGCCCGGCTGGCCAATTTTCTGCTGCTGTTCATGCAGAGCTCCGACTACCGGTCCCTGGGCTACGTCCCCTTCTCCCAGTCGGAGCTGGCCTCCGCCATCGGTGCCTCCCGTATTCAGATTGCCCGGGTCTGCGGCGCTCTGAAGCAGGAGGGGGTCATCCAGGTTGGAAAGCGCCAGCTGCGGGTCCTGGACCTGGAGCGCCTGCGCCAGTCCGCCTCTTACCAGGGCTTCTCCTGACCCTCCGCGCAAAAGGCAGGCGCCGCCTCCGGCCGGAGGCGGCGCCTGTTCATTGTTCTCCCCGTGTCTCCTGCATGCGCCGGCACACAGCAAAACCGGACGGGCGCAAGCCGCCTGTCCGGTTTCAAAAAGGATCTCCGTTTTCAGGGTGCCGCGGTTCAAGAGCCCCTGCATTCCACCTTGAGATGGTACCCCTGCAGGGAGTACGCCGCCACCTCCGGGCCGAAATTCCAGGCCAGCATCGCCCGCCGCAGGGGGTTGTACCGTCTTGGGCCCACCACATATTCAGGGTGCCCGGGCTCCACCTCCCGCCAGCCCCACAGGCCGGGTGTCTCCTCCTCATCGTTCAGCAGCTCCCCGTAAAAGGCCGCAAGGTCCAGGATCTCCTCCCGGTGCCGCTGGAAATCCTCCCTCCGCCGGACAGCGGCGGTCCGCAGGGCGTCCATGGCGGCGTCCAGCCGCCGCAGCTGGTCGGGGCCGTACTCCAGGGCAAGCCCCCATTGTGCCTGTGCCCTCTTGATCCGCTCCTGGATATCCCGGGCCATCTCCCGGCTGAGGACATCCGTATAGGCCACATAGTTCTCCACCATCGCATCGAGATAAGGCAGGAGAATCCGGACGGTATCCTCCGTGACCTGCCGCAGATAGGGGATTAGCTCCTCCCGCGTCCGGTATTCCATGCCGGCGGCGGGGCAGAACTGCGGGTCCAGATCCTCCAGCCCGAACCAGAAACGCCTCTCTCCGGTTCCGTGATACGCAAACCGGAGGTTCCGGACGCCATATCTCGCCGTGTCGATCACAATTTCCTGGGTCTCGCTGCCGTTTGCGAAGCAGAAATGATTGTACCCAATTGCCAGAAAGGAAAATCCCGCCTGCTCCATGGCCGGCACCATCACCTTTTGAATGGGGGATTTGTAGTTCATGCCGGCCCCTCCTTCCCGGTGTCCCCGCCGCGGGGGTCTGGCTTCGGCTTCCCGGCCCCGGCGGATGCGCCAGAGGCGGGCAGCCCCGTCCCGGAGCCGCCGGTCTCCGCCGCCGGGGCCTGCCGGGGCAGCAGCCGCGCCCCCAGGAGGAAAGGAATCATGAATACCATCGGCATGGCATAACGGTAGCTGCCGCTGACCGGGGAAACGACCAGCACGGCCACTGACAGGATCGCCGGCAGCAGGGCGAGGATCTGTCCGTACTGCCTGCGCCGCAGCGTGTCCAGGAACGCAAACAGAATCACCCACGGGTAGAAGCCGACGCAGAACAGGATCCCGATTCCAGGCAGGTGCTGTACTGCCGGCAGCAGAATCCGGGCAATGGGCTGCACATGCTCCAGCCAGGAGGTCTTTTCCACAAAGAGCTCCTGGTAGAAGGTGCCCTCCCGGTTGTCAAAGTCCGTGTAGGACAGGGCGGTCTGGTGCTCCAGGTAAAAGCCGCCATAGATATTGTGGAGCGTTGCCTGGAGATAGGCGTCCGGATGCCGGAGGAACATCTGCCACCACGCGCCCAGATAAGCGGAGACCTCCTCGTCTGTGGCGTGCTGGTCAAAGGTGAATTTGACATCATCCGACAGCGTGGGATTGTACAGCTCTGCCAGATGGTCATAGTCGATGACCGCCCGGATGGCGTCCGCCTCCTCCTCTGTCACATCCTCCGGGTACATCACCACATACCGGGCCGTCTGCTGGAAGAGGGGGCCCAGCATCTCCTGCCTGCCGCCCGGCGCCACATTCCAGGCCGGCAGCAGCACCTGCAGCCACACGAACTGAAACAGCAGCACCGGCAGAACCAGCGCGGCCGCCGTCCGCAAGCGGAACCGGCGGAAGAGGATCAGTCCGCCTGCCGCGGCCGCCGCCACAAAGTAGACTCCCTGGTTTTTCGTCAGCGCCACCAGCAGCGCGCTGGCGAGCAGCGCCCCGCAGAACCAGTTCTTCTTCAGCTGCTCGCCCCGGGTCCGGACAGTCTCAAACAGCAGTGCGGAAAAGACCAGGCAGGCCAGTCCAAAGAGCGTATCCTTGAGCATGGTGATGGCATACAAGGGGAACAGCGGAAAGAGGGCCGTAAAGATCAGCCCTCTCCGGCAGTATCTCCTGGGCAGGCCCACCCTCTGCAGATAGAACCAAACGCCTGTCAGCGCCAGCGCCATCACCAGCATCTGGCACAGGCAGTACAGCGCAACGCCATAGAAAATGTTCCCGTCCAGCAGCATGCCGACCTTGGCGAACAGGCCATAGAGCACCGTGGTGAAATACGGGTGATGGTTTGTGGCGTGGATCTCCGGCCCCTGTACCGGGGAGTACCGGAGCCAGTCCGTGGGGTAGTGCAGCGCCCAAGCGATCTGCATGCTGGTGTCCGGATTTCCCAGGCCGGGGAAAAAGAGGATATAGTAGGGCAGCCAGCACAGGGCCACCAGCCCCGCCGCCAGGAAGAATCGCCGGAGGGAGAAGCTGTCCGCCTCCTCTCCCCCGGCTGACAGCCTGTCCAGCAGGCGGAAGGCGTACAGCGTCAGGCAGGCGAACAGCAGCGTTCGGCCGGTCAGCACAATCACCGCCCGGAACACAATGAACCGGGACCCCAGAAGAGCGTCCCAGCTGCCGTAGGTATCATAGGACCAGCCAAGCATCTGCATGAGGGAAAACAGCACCCCAAAGCACCCCGCCAGGCACTTTTCCCGGAAGGCGGCCTGCAGGCCGGGCAGATGCCAGAGCATCACGAAAGCAGCCAGGGCGCCGCACAGGCCGATGCCGGCGTCCACGGAAAACGAGCGGATCGTATAAATCATCAGGCGGAACAGGCCGCTTCTTCCCGCCAGGGATTCGTCCGCCACATAGTGGGCATCAATGCTCAGGGTACACAGCATGCTCTCGGCAATCAGCACCGCCAGCACGGCACAGGCCAGGATCCCCCAGCCGCTGCGGCGTCCAGCCGGCCGCCGCTCGATCTTTCCGTTCATTGTCCGTTCACTGCCCTCTCATAGCTGTCGTGGGCCTGCTGAAGCTTGAATTCAAAATCCCGGCAGTCCTTTTGCCGCATGTTGTCCAGCAGCAGTCCGGAAAACAGGGACTGCAGCGCGGCCACCATGGTGAACCCGCTGACGATGAGGGTTGGGAACCGCGGCACCAGCCCGGTGTCCAGATATGTCAGCAGGATGGGCAGGAACAAAATGGCGCTGACAGCGGCCAGCAGCAGGGCCAGCAGGCCGAAAAAGCGGAGGGGGCAGTACACCCGGAACAGGCGGGCTATGGTCATCAGGACACGGAAGCCGTCAGAGTAGGTGTTCAGCTTGGACTCGCTTCCCTCCGGGCGGTCCCGGTAATCCACCACCACGTTTTCCACATACATCTTCCGGTCCACGGCGTGAATACTCATCTCCGTCTCGATCTCAAACCCGCTGGAGAGCACGGGAAAGGTCTTGACAAACTGATAGCTGAACGCCCGGTATCCGGTCATAATATCCTTGATGTCGCTGTGGAACAGGCAATTGATCGCCGCCCGGACCAGGGAATTCCCGAAATTGTGGAAGGGGCGCTTGTTTTCCCGGAAATAAGTGGAGGACAGGCGGTCCCCCACCACCATGTCGGCCCCCCGGTTCAGCACCCGGTCCACCATTTCCCGGGCGGAGGATACCGGATAGGTGTCATCCCCGTCCAGCATCAGATAGCACTTGGCGTCAATCTCCCGGAACATCCGGCGGATCACATTGCCCTTTCCCTGTTTGTATTCATGCCGCACCACGGCTCCGGCGGCCCGGGCCAGATCCCCGGTCCCGTCGGTAGAGTTGTTGTCATAGACGTAAACCGTGGCCTCCGGCAGGGCGGCGGAAACGTCCTTCACCACCTTGGAAATGGTCTGGCTCTCGTTATAGCAGGGGATCAACACAGCGATCGTATCCATAGCAGGCCTCTCTTGTTTTATGATGTAATGTACAATCCGGCAGGGGCACGGCCGGCGTTCCCAAAGCCTCCCGCGAAAAGCAGCAGAGCCCCCCGGCAGCGCCCCGTCTCCAGGGCAGGAAATCCGCCGGCCAGGCCCTCTCTCCGGCTCCTGAAATCCGCGGTTTTCCCTGCGTACTGATGGTATCATATCCGGAAGATTGTGTCAATTGCGCCGCCGGGCCGGGGCTTGCCTTCTTTTGGTTTCTATGATATACTCAACCAACAGCGCACAGGGTGGCAGACGGCCTGTTCAGCAGGGCCGCCGCCTCCGGAGAGGGCCGCGGCTTCTGCCTGTCCGCTGGCGGAAACTATGGAAGAAAGAGGTACGATCGGGGATGGCGAAGAAGGTTTGTGCCGCAGCTGCCGTTTTGGTGGCTGTGTGCGTGCTGGCTGTGGTAATCTGGGGCCTGATTCCCCCGCGAGAAATCCCCTCCGCATTGGAGAGCCTGGAGACAAGCGCCGGGGATGTGAAAGACTGGGACCGTGTCATCGCCTATGTGCCCCTGGACGACCGGACGGACAATATGGAGGATGTGATCTATCTTGCGGAGGCCTCCGGCTATCAGATCATCCTGCCGGAAGGGGATACCTACTGCACCAAGCTGGACGGCCAGGAGCCCAACAGCAACGGCACCCAGTACGGCGACCGGGAGG
>CAMMCS010000015.1 GCA_946494635.1 uncultured Oscillibacter sp.
CAAACCAGAGTCGACAGGGAAAAACCGCCCGCCGTGTGTGCCTGGCGTTTTTGCGTCTTTTTGTAACCTTCCGGCCGGAGCCGACGGATCAGCATCCAACTCGTCATTCCTGCCGGTGCGTTTTCGCATGTCGGTTTTTCGGGAGGGTCTTGGTAAGAATCAGTGCATAAGCGACGGCAACCGCAATCAGCACGAGCTGCATCGCCATGCCCTTTTCCAGCGTAAGTCCCATTTCGTTTGCAAAGATACTGGTGATGTTGATCACAGCATGGGCAAGGATACAGGGCAGAAGGCTCCCGCCGCGGTCAAACAGGATGACAAACAGGAAGCCGAGTGCCACCGCACCGGCCACCTGGAGCAGGGTCTCCGCAAAGCCCGCCCCGCTGCCGTTGACCAGATTCAGCAGGTGTCCCAGGCCAAAGGTAAGGCTGGAAATGACGACAGCCGTGTTCCTGTTATCCTCTGCCATCGCCCGGAACAAAAGCCCTCTGAAAATCACTTCTTCCACAAAGCCGACGCAGAGCATACAGATGATATAGCAGACCGTCTCCGTCAGCGTGGCGTTGAAAGCCGCTCCGTTCCAGAAGTTTCGCGTCATCAGGACAGCCAGGGGGAGGTAATAGAGGAACCGCCGGGCCGGAACGGCGGATTTACAGAGTCCATACTGCTGTAACAGGCCATTTCTTTTGATAAAGCCCAAAAGGAAAACCGCCTGGACAGCGCAGAGGACAGCGCTTGCGGAATATGGAACCCCGATCACCTGGTTGAGGGGATTTGCCAGAGATTGCAGAACGCAGTAGATCCCGATACAGGCCAGCGCAAAGGCCAGCCTGCTTTTTTGATACAGCTTTTCCATGCCGTCTCCCCCTGTATGGTCGAGCCCGCCCCCGCAGGGCCCGTTTCAGCTTCCTCTCCTGCCACAGCGCAAGGCCGCCGGGAATCCATGCGTTTTATTCATTGTAAGCGACGGATTGATAGGTTGTCAATCTGGTCTGAAAATTTCTTGATATGACAACCGCTCTAAAAAGCGGCAGGGGCCGGGACCCCGGGTCCCGGGCCCTCGTGGCCCCCGGGGGGGGGCAGACCCCCCCCGGCTCTCCCCCCTGCAGCCCCTTACGTTTCTGATGGTTGAAAGGGATCAGCCCACAAACTGCATGCCCCAGGAGGACTGCTCCGCGGTGTAGCCCTCGGTCTTTTCCGCGTAGAAGCTGTCCACAGCGTCATTCACCAGGGTATTGGTCACCTGGATCTCCCAGTAGGGCTTGTCATACCCCACGAAGTACATGACGTGATAGCCGGTGGAGTCGTTGTGGATGATGCCGGTGTCGCCGGGCTGCCGCGCCGGGTCGAAGCACCAGTCGTTGAACTCCGTGACCATATATCCCTGGTAGACCTGCTCATACAGGCCGCCGTTGGTGTTGGAGCCGGGATCCTGGGAGTACTCGTTGGCCAGTTCCGCGAAGGACTCCTCCGTGGCGTCGCCGGCTTCCCACTCGGCCAGGATCTCCTGGGCCCGCTGCTCTGCGGCGGCGTCCTTGGCCTCCACGTCGGCCTCATAGCCCTCATCGTCCTCAGAGAGCTCCGTGGCCTCCGGCTGGATCAGAATGTGCCGGACGTTCACAGTGTTGTAGTCGTAGCGGCCGCGGCTGTTGAACACAGCCACATAGTAGGCACTGCCGTCGGTGTCCTCCAGCACGGCGGTGTCGCCGCTCTGACGGGCGTCGTCATACATCCAGGAGCCCAGGGTAGTGGTGTTATATCCATAGGAGTCCGAGGAGGTATAAGCTGCAGTGTCGCTGTACTCCGCCGCCGCATCCTCCAGGGAGGTGCCGGACTCATAAGCGGCGAGGATGGCGTTGGCAGTGGACTCAGCGGTGGCCATGGCCTCCGTCTCCATCTCCTCGGTCACCTCGACCTCGTTGCCGTCCTCATCGGTGGTGGGCACAGAGCCGCTGACACGGACATATTCGCAGTCCACCACGTCGTAGGCGGTGGGATCCTCCGCATAGGCGGCCTCCAGCTCGTCCGTGGTATAGGTGAGACTGTCCTGATAGGCCTGCAGATAGGCGCTGGCCAGGATGCTGCGCCGGGTCTGCTCCTCATAGATGCCGCGGGTCATGGTGCTGCCATAGATCAGGTTCAGATACTGCTGCTCCGAATAGCCGTAGGAGCTGGCGGTGGTGGACAGGGAATCCAGCGCATCGTCCAGATCCGTCTGCATCTCATCGCTCCAGGTGAAGCCCTCGGCCTCTGCGGCTTCATTCATGGCCTGGACGCCGGACAGCTGCTCCAGCGCCCGGTCCACGAAGAAATCGTACCAGGCCTGCCCCTCTTCGGCGCCGGTGATCCCCATGGCGGACAGCATGCTGACAGCGGTGGAGGAGATGGTCTGCTCCTTCAGGGAAGAGCCGGTGTCCAGTCCGATCAGGCTCAGATAGCTGTAGGTGTTGTTCAGAAAGTTCTGGTAGTAGTTCTCATAATAGAAGTTCACCTCTGCGGCGGTGTACTTCTCGCCGTTGACGGTGGCAGCGGTGACGCTCTTGGGGATGATATTGGTCTGCCAGACAATGGCGGCGATGGCCACCAGCAAGAACACCACGCCGATGATGCCGTACAGGACGTTGGTGCGGTGCGCCTCCTTGCGCTGCTTGGCTTCCCGGACGGTCTTGGGATCTGTCCAGCCGGAGCCGGCCAGGTCCTGACGGGTTTTCTTTTCTCTTGATGCACTCATGTGTGTCTCAGTCCTCTCAAGTAGTCAGGTGCAAGGTTTTATGAAAAACCGAAATACGCACTTTCCTATTATACTGGATGCGGCAGGATTCTGCAAGAGAAATTTGCAGAAAACGCCGTTTCAGGCGAAAGGGATGAAGGGGGAACCGGAATTTTTCGCGTAAAAAAGGGCAGGATCGCTGCCCCCATGAAAAAAAGCACCCCGCGGCAGCCGTGTAGGCCCGTTATAACCTGCACCTTCAAGGACAGGTGGGTCGCCTCCAGCATGCTTTACCGCTTCCAACTTCCAGCCGCGAACGGCAGCCGGGAGGCCTGCGAACCACATACTGATCCGGCATCCCTTATAACGAAATGTGGGTTAAAAAAAGACCTATCACAAACCCCGCAGGGCTATATTCACCGTATCACATCCGAGCCCCGGATGCAAGGGGGAGACGCGGCGGAAAGGAAAAAAATCTCAGGATTCCTCTTCGTCAAACAGCGACTCCATAAACAGGTCATATACCGCATCCAGCTCTTCATCAGAGTCCAGCGTGGAGAGGAGATCCTCCCCGTCCTCATGGAGGACCTTCAAAATCACCAGCCCGTTGTCGGGGTTATCCTCATCCTCCCCCTCCGTCTCCGCGGGGAAGAAGGCCTGGTATTGCTGGCCGTTATACTCCAGCGCATCCACAAATTCCAGGACGATTTCTTTTCCGTCCTCATCTGTGACTGTGATGAAAGTGGGGCCGTACTCATCAGCCATGGCATTCGCCTCCTCTGTCGGGCTATCCGTATTGTAGCGGATTTTCCGGGAAAATGCAAGGGGAGCAACTTTGGGAAATGTAAGAAAACCGGGACTGTAGGGCTGGAATTAGCCTGTCCAAAACCGGGAAATTCATGCGGTTAGGGAACTTTTTCCGGGCGAAATACGACTTTTTCAGTGTTGACAGGGGATGGTACAATAAAACATATATTATGGAGAACTGTGTCTTCGCGGCGATTCTGTAGCGGCGCGGCGGACAGCTTTTCACCGCAATTCTCAAGAAAAGGAGGTGCTTCGCGTTGGATCAGCGCAGAAGGACGGGAAGCCATGAAATGGTTCCCCGCCGAGAACCCCGACAGCGAAAGGGCACCAGAGGCATAGGACGGAGGATCGCCTTCATTTTGGGGACGGTTTTCCTGGTGGGCATCTGTGCGACGGCTATGCTGGCCGGGCTCTTCATGATGTATGTGAAGACGACCCTGGCCCCGTCTCTGGAGATCAACGCCGAGGACTATACCATGAACCTCAGCTCCATTATTTATTATCAGGATCAGGAGACCGGGGAATGGCTGGAGTACCAGACGGTTTACGGAACGGAAAACCGGATCTGGGTGGATCTCGACGATATGCCGGAGGCGCTTTGGCAGGCGGCTGTGGCCATTGAGGACCACCGCTTCTTTGAGCACCAGGGCGTGGACTGGAAGCGGACCCTGGGCGCCGCGGTGAACTTCTTCACCCAGTCCCAGGACACCTTCGGCGGGTCCACCCTGACCCAGCAGGTGCTGAAGAACATGACCCAGGACGACGGCAACACCGTCAACCGCAAGGTGCGGGAGATCTTCCGGGCTCTGGAGTTCGAAAAGCACTACACCAAGTGGGAGATTCTGGAGTACTATCTGAACACCATTTACCTGGGGCAGACCTGCTACGGCGTCCAGACCGCGGCCCAGTTCTACTTCGGCAAGGATGTGTCGGAGCTGGACGTGGCGGAGTGCGCCAGCCTCATTGCCATTACCAACAACCCCTCCATCTATGGGCCCATGTCCACCGTCACCTTTGAACAGGAGGACGGCTCTGTCAAAACCGCCCGGCAGTTCAATAAGGAGCGCCAGGAGCTGATCCTGGACCGGATGGCCGGCGGCAATGACGAGGTTGGCATCACTGGCCTGGACTATCTGACTCCGGAGGAGGCGGAGGCCGCCAAGGCCGAGGAGCTCCACTTCACCGACGGCTCCACCTCCGCCACGGACATTGTGACAGAGGTCACCGGCGGCGCCAACATCAACTCCTGGTTTGTGGATCAGGTGCTGGACGACGTCTCGGACGATCTGGCGGAACTGTGGCAGATCACCAGTGAGCAGGCCCGGGTCCGGGTCCTCAATGGCGGCTATCACATCTACAGCACGCTGGACCCGGAGATCCAGGAGATCGCCGAGTCGGTCTATGAGGACCGGGGCAGCCTGAACAACCTGACGTCGGTCAGCGGCCAGCTGATCCACTCCGGCATTACCATCATGGACCCCTCCACCGGAAACATCGTGGCCATGGTGGGCGATATGGGCGAAAAGGAGGGCAACCGGCTTTGGAACTTCGCCACGGACATCCAGCAGCCGGGGTCCGCCATCAAGCCCCTGACCACCTATGCCCCCGCGCTGGAGTCGGGGAAGGTGACGCCGGCGACCACCTTTGACAACTATCCGGTCCGGCTGCTGAACGGTTCGCCCTGGCCCAAGAACTCCCCCAACAACTACACCGGATGGATGTCTGTCCGCAACGGCGTGCGGGCGTCGGTCAACACCATTGCCGTCCAGACGCTGGAGGCTGTGGGAGTGACGGAGGCGTACAACTTCGCGACGGAGAATCTGAATCTGAGCCTGGTACCGGAGGACATGGATGTCAGCCCTCTGGGCCTGGGCGGCCTGACCTATGGCCTGAGCACAGTGGAGATGGCGGCGGCCTATTCCGCCTTCGCCAACAACGGCGTATACAACGAGCCCAAGACGTATGCGCGGGTCCTGGCCAATGACAACTCCACGGTCATCCTGGAAAATGAGACGGAGCAGCATGTGGCCATGAAGGAGACCACCGCCTATCTGATGACGGACATGCTCTACCGGGTGGTGAACGAGACCAGCGCGGGCGGAACCGGCGGCGGCGCCCGGTTCAGCGGGATGCACATTGCCGGCAAGACCGGCACCACCAACGACAACTTTGACCGCTATTTTGTGGGCTACACCCCCTATTACTGCGCGGCAGTGTGGGTGGGCTACAAGGAGAACGAGCGCATCAGCTACTCGGGGAACCCGGCGGCCTCCCTGTGGCGGCAGGTGATGGAGCAGGTCCATGCCGACCTGGCGGACCAGAGCTTTGACCGGCCCAGCACCGGCCTGACCACCGTCACGGTCTGCGCCGACAGCGGCCTGCCCTGTACAGACGCATGCCATGCTGACCCGAGAGGGGATCGGGCGGTTGTCTATACAGTGGCCGCCGGCACGGAGCCCCAGGGGGAGTGCAACCTCCACAAGATGGTGGACATCTGCACTGAGGGCAACTGCCTGGCAGGGGAGTTCTGCCCGGCGGAGTCCATCGTCCAGCAGGGCTATCTGGACTATGTGCGGGAGGACTACGGCGAGAGCATCACCGCCTCTGACGACGCATATCTCATCAGCACCCTGGAGGAGGCGGTAGCGGCCACGGAGACCAGCCCTGGCGGGTGCCCCGTCCACACATCGGCGACGGCTGTGGATCCGGAGGATCCGAACCAGGGCCTGGATCCGGACGATCCAAACTGGCAGCCCGCTGATCCCAATGACCCGGGCACATCCACCGATCCGGGCACGTCGGAAGAAAACCCGTCTGACGGAGAGACTGAGCAGCCCACAGAGCCCGATCCCAGCGACCCCACCGGCGGCTTCGGAGACGCCGGCGGCGACTGGTGGAGCGGCTTCTGGAACAGCAGCGGCGCGTAGGCCGCATTACGGTTCGGAACACAAAAGGACGGGGCCCGGCATTTGCCGGGCCCCGTCCTTTTGCGCTCCAGCGGGAAGTTACAGGTTCTTCTCGTAGGACTCGATCATCTTCTTGACCATCTGGCCGCCGACGGAGCCGGCCTCGCGGGAGGACAGGTCGCCGTTGTAGCCCTGCTTCAGGTTGACGCCCACCTCGGCGGCAGCCTCCATCTTGAACTTATCCATAGCCGCACGGGCCTCGGGAACATTGATCTTGCTGTTGTTCTTGCTAGACATAATAGGTTCTCCTTTTCATCATACGTTGTGTGGGTCACTGGGTATCGCGAGCATAGTTTGACACGACAAAAGGAGAATATGCGGTTTTTTTGACGGAAAAATTTGCAGTTCCGCGGAAAACATCCCCCGGTCCGGCGTCCTGCTGCCAATGCATGGCCCATGGCTTTTGCCGGCGCCGCGGCGCGGGACGCTGCCCGCCTGTCCGCTATTACACCGCCCTGAGGCTGCAGAGGACTCCCCATGGGCAGGGCGCTTGCGGGAACTGGCTATGGCACGCAGGCCGTCACCTGGGGAGATCTCCGCCGCCTCTGCCGGATGCCGCGCCTTTGAGAAAGGCATTTGAATCGAAAAAAATATTTCAAAAGTTTTCTGCATAATAAAACCTGCCGCTTGATTTCTGTGTCCGATAAACAACGGAACAAGGGCGCATTTGCTCCGCAGATAGAATCAAGGAGGAACTGACAATGAAAAAAGTGATGTGGATGATCGGCCTGATGGCCCTGTTGGCGCTGACTGCCTGCGGCGGGCAGACGGAACCTGGCCGCGAGCCTGCGGCTTCCGCGCATCTGACAGAGACGGATCCCGCTGCCGCCCAGCAGGCAGAGACAGCCGGATCCGACATGGCAGATCCGGCAGAGACGGCCCAGGCTCTGATGACGGAGTTTTTCGCCGATATTGGGAAGGATTACGAAGCTTTTTCCGGCCTCTATCGCAACACGCCGGAAGAGGCCATCCAAAGCGATTTCAATAGCGGGCTTTCTGTGGACACATACGACCAAACGTGCTATATCCCGATCGTCTGGGAAGGCCCATACGCCTATGTGGACTGCGTCTATTACATCGTTGCGGGCAGCCATCCGAATACCCACATGGACAGCTGGCATTTCTCCATCCCCATGTCCTGGGCTGACGGGGCGTGGAAGATCGACTTCGGACAGGAGGCGGCAGATGCGCTCAACGCGCTGACCACGGATAACCCGGCGCTCTATCCCCAGGAGATGATGGCTGCTGCAGCGGATGGACGGAACTGCGCCGCCTTCAACGGCAATCTGATGTATCTGGACAACGGGGCGGTGTATCAGGGGTGCAGTCACTCCGAAGTGCGGTTTGCGTGGCAGGAGCCGGATGGCTCTGTGACTGCCGCTATTTGGCTGGCCAACGGTACCGGGGAAAACCTCCACTATGACGCATATTCCCTCACCATCACGGACGAGAGCCTGGGAGAGGTCGTCAACGTCCGGAACCTGCCGCTGGATGTCACCCTGCGGGCGGGAACCGGCACACTCCAGCTGGTGAGAATCCCGGCGGAGCAGGTTCAGACTGGGACGGCAGCATGGGGGGCGCAGAATTGCCATTTAAGCGTTTCCTGGTAAAACAACCAGGAATCCCCGGAAAAGCCTGGATCGCAGTTGCAGACAGGAAAAGGAAGTTCTATAGTTTTAGAAAGGCCGGCTGCTTTGAGGCGCAAGGCAGCCTGCCGGTCAGGGCGCTTCCGGGCGGAAAAGGAGGGCACCATGACATTTTACGCCTGGCTTCGGAGATGCCTTCTGCAGGAGGCCTCCCGGGAACCGCGGCGGCCCGATTTGATTCCCCGATTTGAGAAGAGGGAGGAAGGGAAAAATGACCAAAGAGGAATTTGTCCAATTGGTGCGGAGCAGTCAGGACGGAGACCAGGAGGCGATGGGCCGCCTGATGGAGGAGATCCAGCCGTCAGTTCAGTACCAGTGCAGAAAGATCCTGGGCCATGAAGAGGATGCTGAGGACGCTATGCAGGAAATCCTGCTCCTGGTCTGCCAAAAGCTTGGCCAGCTTCAGGTGCCGGCGGCATTCTGGGGCTGGCTGAATCAGATGACGGCAAACCACTGCAAAAACGTGCTGGTGCGCAGCCATCCGGAACTGCAGTTCTGGGAGGACGAGGAGGGAAACAACCTTCTGGACGAGCTGGAGGACCCGGATGAACAGGCCGTCCCGGATCGGGTGATCGATAATCAGGAGACCTGCCGCATGGTCTCGGAGCTGGTGGATCAGCTGCCTCCGGCCCAACGGATATGCGTCGTGATGCGTTACTACAATGAGATCCCGGTGAAGGAGATCGCCGCGGCCCTGGAGGTGCCGGAGAACACGGTGAAGAGCCGGCTGAACTACGCCCGGAAGGCCATAAAGGACGGCGTCCTGGGTTATGAGGACCGTGGCATCAAGCTCTACGGCCTGTCCCCGCTGCCGTTCCTGGCCTATTTTCTCCACAGGGACGCGGAATCCGGCGGCATGAGCCGGGAGGCAGTCCAACATATCGTCGCGCAGGTGATCGCATCCGCCGGCGGAGCAGCGGATGCCGCCGGGGCAGCGGCAGGAGGAGCCGCCGCTGGAACAGCTGCGGCGGGCTCCGGCATCGCGGCCGGAGGGGGAACGGCGGCCGCAGCCGGCGGGACGATTGCCGCCGGAGGGGGATCTGCCGGCGCCGCAGCAGCTGCCGCAGCGGGCAAAACCGCCGGCATCGCCGCGAAAGCCGTCTCCCTGAAAGTGGCCGCCATTGCAGCGGCCGGAGCGCTGCTGGCCGGCGGCGCGGGAGGCTCTGTACTGACCAGTCAGGTAGTCTCCGGCCGGGCTGAGGCGGAGATTGCCGCCGCCACCGAGCAGATCGACGCGGAGATCCAGGCTGGCATCGAGGCGGGCAAGCCGCAGACGACCGAGGATTTCAGCGCGCTTCTGGACGAGTACATAGCCCGAAGAGCGGCGGAGGAGGACAGCGCCTGGGTGGAGGGCCTTGTGAACAAGGCGATTGCTCTTGCAAATGACCACGATTACGTCTGGGCGGACCGTCTGGTGGAGCTGGGATCGAGGTACTATCCGGAGGATCAGCGGCTTTTAAATGCGCAGGAGCAGATTGCTCAAATGCGGGGAGTCCCTCTGTTTGACAATTACAGCGAAGTTCATGGACTGATGATCCATCGGGAAGCGATTACGACCGCCGACGGCACCGTGCATGATTCCGGGAATACCTACAGGCTCACAGAGAGCGGAATAGCAGATGCAGATGACGATATCAGCGTGGATCTGAACGGCCGCTATACCACCTTGACGGGCTCCACCGGGGTCTTGGCATACACCAATGGAAGCGAAACCGTGCGCTTCACGATCTGGGGAGACGGTCAGATCCTCTATCAGCGGGACTATACTGGGATCGGCCATGGCCAGCTTGCGGCAGAGGATTATGCTACGGAAGCGATTCGTCTTGATGTTTCCGGGGTGGATCTCCTGACAATTGGTTTTTACGGGCTCAATGATTCCACGGAACAGCTCTTTGGAATGGGGTACGGGAATACGACAATTATGGATCTCGCCCTGATTGACTTTGAGGTGAAATAGGGCTCGGGCTTCAACCTGAGCAGGAGGGGAATATTATGGGAAAGACCAGAAAACGTCCGGCCCGGCGCTGGGTGGCCGTTCTGACGGCGCTGCTGGCGGCCGCAATGCTGTCTGCCCCCGCTCTGGCACTGGAGGCCAGGGACGGGGAGCTGACGATCCAGGCCGCGGAGATTGTGGAGAACGGAGAGGGGAAGGCCATCACGCTGGCCTTTGACAACCAGTCAGGGCGCACGGTACAGCTGGGCTGGGGCGGGGACTGCACGCTTTCTGTCACAACGTCGGAGGGGACATACTCCCTCAGGATCAGCGGGATCACGGCTGCCGGCCCCATCCGGATTATGAGCGGAACCAGCACCCAGACCTTTGCGGTATCGCCCTGCCCCGGAGAGGTGGAGCAGATCGCCCTGGCAGGCCTGCGGGCCCTGGAACCAGGCAGCCGGCTGCCGGATTATCAGCTGAACGAGGCCGTCATCTACCAGGCGGACGAGCCGGATGGGTACATCTGGGACATTGACGCCGCAGCGGAGCAGGAGGCGGCGGAAGCGGACGCCTGGCAGGAGCAGTGGGAATCCATGCACCAAGCCGTCCAGGACATCCAGGACGAAGCGGAGGATCGGCTGGACGCCGCGGCCGGACAGGCGCAGGGCAGACAGAATGAGGCGGTCCAAGACCAGATGGACGACTTTGGAGCCGGCATCCTGGAGATGCAGGGCCACATCTTGAAAGGCGTTGAATTGGGCTCGATTTTTGCCGGCCTCATCATTCTCATCGTTGTCTGCTCCATTGGGTGGAACCTGCTCAATCCCAATTCCACCGTCCGGAGAAAGATGCGCCTGGAACGCCTTGCGGTCAAGCGCCAGCTGGAAGAGGAAGAACGCTATGCCTCCGGCAAAAGACGGGCCGGATCCGCGGGACAGGCGCCGCCGACAGAGAACGCCGCAGCCCTGCTGCGGCAGAACCAGGAACAGCTGGAGCGATATTGGAAGCGGTATTGCGGCCGGACGGACGAGGCGCGAAGCCAGCCTGATGATATCAGCATCGCAGAGGAGGCCCAGGGGATTGCCCGGAACCTGCTGACCGTGATGGTGCGGGGGATCTGGCTCTCCCGCACAGGGACCCTGCCGCAGGAACAAGGCGAGGAAAACCGGCTGGAGGCGCAGATCAACCGCCTGGCGGACAATGGATACATTACGCCCAGAAGCCGCGGAAATTATCATAAGATCCGTAAAATCTGCAACGCGGGCGCCCATGCGGAATGGACCGCGGCCAGCCCGGAGGAGCTGTTCCGGCTGGTGTCTCTGGAAGTCATACTCTGCGTCATGTCATACAACAGGTTCCTGAGCGGCAGATGCCGGGATTATCTGAGCGGAAAGCTTCCGGAGGAAGAGATGCGGCGAATGGATGACACCGCCCTCTGGCAGTTCGTCCGGGAGATGCTGGAGGGGATTGACATGGAAGGCCTGTTTGGAGGAGGCGCCCATGCAGGCCGCGAAGGGACCTCCGGGGCAGGGACCGGCCGGCAGGACTGGTGGTTCCTGCAGTGGGATCAGGAGGAATTTCAGCGGCAGATGCAGCTGTTCCAGCAGGAGGTGCTCCGCACCCAGCAGGAGGAGATCCAGCGGCAGAGCTGGCAGGCCCAGCAGCAGGCGGCGCAGCAGGCGCAGCTGTTCCAGCAGGGACAGATCGATCATTTTAACTGGCAGAGCGCGAATACGATCCCTGACGGCGGGTTTGTCCCGCCCCCGCTGCCCCCGCCAACGGATCCCCTCTGACTCCGCAGACAGTTTCCGGCGCCCAGACGTGGCAGGGCGGTTCGGGATGCTGCGGAGAGGACGCTGCCCCCGCGACAGGCGGGCCAAGATTTTTCGGCAATTTGCGTTGAAGCGCCAGCGGCTCAGCCGCTGGCGCTTTCGTATGCGGAGAGGGGCGGCGCGGAAACATCCGGGAGAAGATGGCGGCAGGTATATGGCCCGCCGGCGGGCGGGGTCCCTGCCGGGGAATTCATGTCCGCCGTGATGTATTGGCCGCCATAGATGGCGTCATAGATGACGGATTCCCGGAGCTTCAGCAGCTCCATGGCCTCCGGCGGAAGGCCGGCCTCCTCGGGGCTGACACTGGCCCGGCCCGCCCCGTCCACAAAGTAAAAGCTGGTGTGGGTGAGGCAGACCTCGGCACATTTCTCCATCAGTCCCCAATAGCGGGACACCGGCTGGCCGGTCAGCTCCAGCAGGTCGGGGCCGATGGCGGTGACACTGCTGTCCCGGCGGGTTCCCGCCTGACCGTTCAGCAGGGCAGCGTCGTTGGCCCAGATCAGATAGTCAGTGGAGTAGAGGTCGTTGAACTCATCCGGCACCCAGTTATAGGTCCAGGTCCCTGGGCAAAGGCCCAGCTTCGTATAGATCGTCTCTCCGTCCGGCAGGGTCAGATTGGGACGGTGATCGCCAAAGAACACTACGATGGTGGGCGCTTCCACCTCCCGCAGCGCGTCTGTCAGCTCCCCCAGGGCCTCATCGGCCCGCATGATCCCCTCCACTGCCGCCCGCAGCACATCTGTCTCGTCCGGAGCCAGCCCCTCCGCAGAGACCGTGGTCTGGCAGGTATTGCCGAACTTTTCCGCGTTGTAGGGCTGGTGGTTTTCCATGGAGATTCCGTAGAGGACCGCGCGCTGTCCCTGGCGGTTGATCTCCTCCAGCTCGTGCAGCAGGGCCTGGCAGAAATAGCTGTCCTGCATGTAGTAGGTGTCGGGAACATGCCGCTCCCACGGAAGCCCCAGGGCCTGCAGGTCATCGGCGAACATCAGCTTGCCGAAGCCCATCAGGGGGTAGTTGACAGTGCGGTTATACAGCTCGTCTGTATAGGCGTGCAGCATTTCCCCCTGATAGCCGCCGGCGTTGGTATACTGCTCCGCAAGGGAGTCGAACGCATCGTAGACGCCGCCGGGCATGGAGCATATGTCCGTTCCTGTCGGCAGATCCGTGCTGCGGATGCCTGTCAGCATGGAGATTTCGATGTTGCCTGTGCCATACCCCAGGTGGTGGGAGTGGAACCTGCCGCTGATCCCCTCTTCTTCCAGGGCGTGGAAGTTCTGCACCGGGTCTTCCCCATAGGTGACGCCCGGCAGGCGGGTGGGATCGAAAAACGCCTCGGACAGGAGGAAGATGATATTGGGACTGCGCGCGGGAGCCTCAGGTGCGCTGTCAGCCAGCAGCTGGTCGATCCGGCTGAGGACCTGCTGCATGTATGGCTCGCCATAGCCCTCCGCAGGGGGCTGCTCCTGGAGAAAGGCGTCCCGCCACAGGCTCAGGGTCAGGCCGAGCTGCTGGTGATTGACGGCGGCATCCAGCTGCGTGGTGAACTCCAGCCCAAAGCGGCCGCCGATGCTCCGGGCGCTGGCGGGAGTGAGCAGCAGGACGGCCGCTGCCAGACCGAGCCCCAGAGCCAGGAAACGGACCCGGCAGTTCAGCGCCGTCAGCCGGCGGGTCAGCCCCAGCAGCGCCACACAGAGGGCCAGTCCCGCTGCGGCGCAAAAAAAATCCAGCGGAGGCGTCAGATCGCCTGCCAGCCCCGCCACGGCGCCCAGCTGGTCCGCCATGCTGAAATCGGCCAGCGTCAAAGGGGCCCCGTTGATGCTGATTTTGAAGAAGTCGATGAGAGACAGGAGCAGCCCCAGCAGGCTGATCAGTGCCCCGCCGACCCAGAGCCGGCCGGTCAGCAAAGCCGGCAGCGACACTGCCAGGGCGTAAAACAGCCCGGTCAGGAGAAGGCTGGCCGGGTGCTGTGCGGCCCAGTCCCATACACCTGGCAGCGTTCCGGTGGCGATCCACTGTATGGCCGCTGTGATTGCAAGCCCCATGCAAAGCGCCTCAGCCACAAAGCAGAGCAGGCGGAAGCACTCTGCGCAAAGCGGGTTCCATCGCGTGTTCAAGACAAATTCCCTCCAGATTCTCAAAATTTGTGGCGTCCCGCATGTTTGGCACGGCCTGGAGGGGCGTCCGGCAAAACAGAAAACCGCCCTGAAGCGTAAAAGGGCGTTTCAGGATGAGTTTCGCGCTCCCTGTCCGTTGACAATGCCAAACGGCTATGGACTACTTTGTAATCGGACAGCGGATGCGAGAATTCAGGAGGGCGCAAAATTTATCTCAGGGACAGCTGACGGAACAGGTCTGGATATCCGTTACCCATATGAGCCATATTGAGACCGGGAATACCAGACTGAGCCTCCGGTTCTGGCGGAGCTGGCATCGGCCCTGGAGGCCTGCACGGATGGGCTGCTGTTTGACAGGGATCTGTGACAGAGCGGGGGGCCCTATATACAGCGGGCATGCTCCGCACAGCAGATGAAAATTCTGCTTGATATTCTGGAGGCGGCCGAGACTTCACTGGACAAGTATACATAAAACCGGAGCCGCGGCAGTGGGAGGCGCTGCACACAAAAAGGCTGAAGGGCCATTCTGCCCTTCAGCCTTTCAAAGCATATGCGCGCTGCGCCTGCCGGCCTATGCCACGATATATTTGGGAAAATCCACCGCCTGCACCTCCGCGTCATAGGGGACGATCAGAAATGTGTTGCGGGCGATCTTCCACACCTTGTTTTCATTGTGATACGCAAACCCGGCGATAAAATCCAGCAGCCGCCGGGAGGTTTCGGCGCTGCCTCCCTGCAGATTCAGCAGGACGGAGCAGCCGCTCTGCAGAATGTCCACGATCCCCTCGGTCTGATCCAGGCGCAGAGGTGCCTGAATTACGATCCTGGACGGTTTGGGACAGGAGGCATCCGCAGAGAATACGGCGCCGGTGCCGCGTCTGCCCTCTGCGGATGCACCGCTTCCGGACAGGTCAGGCGGAGCCGAGCGGGACGAGACGATCTTTCGTACAGATTCAAGCAGCCTCATGGGATCACCTCACATCTACACGCAAATCAAGGCCTCTTTTCAGAACACAGGGGCGGGCTTCTATTTTCTATTATTATCCTTTTCCGGGAATATGTCAACCGGCTGGGCACAAGAAGGGCGGACGGGATGGAGACAGCCCCGCGCGGGAGCGCGTCTGTACGCGCAAAACAGGAGCGGCGGTTTTCCATAAGAGCCGCGGCGCCGCAGAAGTCCTCCGGCGGGAGCTGCAGACTCCGGCTTGCCACCCGGGCTTCCCTGTGGTACATTTAGGGCGGCGGGGCATACCCCGGGACAAAAGGAAAGGGCGGGAACAGATATGCGCGACTACCAGAAAGAGCTGGACACCCTGCGGGAGGGGATCGCCCGCCTGCGGCGGAACAGGGTCCGGCTGGAGACGCTGCTGGGACAGGAGGCAGAGGCCCGGGCGGAGACGGAGCGCCTCTGCGGGGTCTGGAACCGGGAGCAGAAGGACGTGGACGACCTGGAGCGGCTGACCTTTGCGGCCCTCTGGGCCCGGCTCTCCGGCCGGAAGGAGGAGCGGCTGGAGCGGGAGGAGGCGGAGGCCTGCGCCGCACGGATGAAGTACGAGGCGGCGGAGCGCCAGCTCGCTGAGATCCGGGCGGAAATCGCCGGCTGTCAGGAGCAGCTGCGGCAGGATGCGGACTGTGAAAAGCGGTTCCGGCAGGTGCTGCGGGAAAAGCAGGAGGCACTGAAGGTGGAAAACTCCGCAGCGGCGGAGCGGATTCGCGCCCTGGAGGAGCGGCTGACGGAGCTGGTCAGCCGTCAGCGGGAGCTGGAGGAGGCCCGCTCCGCCGGCGACACGGTCCGATGCTGCCTGGACCAGGTGATGAACGCGCTGGGCAGCGCTGAGAGCTGGGGAACCTGGGATGTGCTGGGCGGCGGCTTTTTGACCGACGTGATGAAATACGACCGGCTGGACGACGCCCAGCGTGGGATGCAGCAGCTGCAAAGCGCCCTGCGGCGGTACCGGAGGGAACTGGCGGATGTGGCGGCACTTCACATTGGGGATTTCCGGCCGGACGGGCTTACCATGGCGCTGGACATCTGGTTTGACAACATCTTCACCGACTGGACGGTGCTGGACAGCATCAGCCGGGCCCGGGATCAGGTGGATGTCCTGTACCAGCAGGTGCGGAACACGCAGGGGCAGCTGAATGTGGAGTTCCAGGAGACGTGCCGGGAGCGGGACGCGGCCCGCCGGGAGCTGGATGACCTGGTGGAGCGGGCCTGAGCGTGGGGCGGCCCGGCGATCAGAAGAAAAGCTGCTGAAAAAGGAGGGTGGACCATCGTCCACCCTCCTTTTTATGGAGCGGTCAAAGGCTGCGGATCTGGTTTTGGATCAGGGCGCCCACGGTGTCGGCAAACTGATCCAGGGAACGGATGCGGGCGAAGCTGCGGCCGTAGATGGTGTGGGCGGCGGGCAGGTCGTCGTCATTGCCGGTGAACACGCACATGACCTGGATGCCCTTGTAGGTCAGGGCCCGGATCTCCATGGCGGTGTTCTGGATGCCGTTGTCCCCGGCGTAGTCCACAAAGGTGCCGCTGTGGTTCATCTGGATCACATCGTTGGGCTTTACATCGGAGAGGAGGATCACCAGCTTGTGTTCACTGGGGAAATCCTCCAGCCCGCGGGCCAGCGCCCGGACGGCCAGGCCGTCCCGGTTGCAGCCGGTGGTGAAGTAGTTGAAGATCCGCTCGTTTTTGTCGGTTTCAAAGTAGTCCCGGTAGCGGGTCACCACCGTGTAGCCGCTGAGAGAGCAGAAGGAGGACACCCGCACCGGGATATGGCAGCGGGTCAGGCTCTCGGCGATCATGTAGCCCTGGGCGGCTACCACTGCCTGCCGGTCGATCTGGGAGCTGGAGGCGTCCAGCAGGATGTCCACCGACAGATCCCCGGGATCCGACTGGAGGATGCGGGTAAACACCTTGTCATCATCCAGGTAGATGCCCCGCCAGATCCGGCCGGCATCCAGCATGCCGGAGGCGGCCCGGACCGGCGTGGGCTGCAGATAGGCCAGCATGGCGTTGCGGATCCGGGCGGTGAGCCGGAGGATGCTGGTGCGGTGCCGGGTGGCATCCGCCTCATAGGCGGCACGGTTCAGCTCCATCTGCTTCAGGGCGTTGCGGCGCTGGGCGGCCACATAGCCCTTGAGCTTTTCGTGGGTGTCGTCTCCTGTGGCATAGTAGAGATGGCAGCCCCGGTGCTCGTCCACGCACAGCTCCTTCTCCAGGCCCTCCAGCTCCTGCTGGCTGTAGAGAGGGGCGCCGAAATAGCCCCGCATGTACTTCCGAAGGGCGGCCTCTGTCTGGGCGAGGTTGTAATCCGTCAGCCGGCGCTGGACCGGCATGGCGTCCGGCCCGCCTCCCTGGCCCTTCACCAGATGTTCGCCGAAGCCGTGGCCAAAGGCCCGGACAGAGGGCAGCAGGTCCGCCTCCGTCCGGCGGCGGAGGGCAAAGAGCGGGCGGTGGCGCCTGCGCTCCTCCGCCTCCTGAGCCTGGGTCTCGCCGGGGGTGAAGTGAAAATAGGCGTGGAGGAAGGCCAGGGCCCGCTCCGCGATGGCGGGGCCGTCCAGGTCTCCGGGAAACTCCAGATCATCCAGCATCTTCCGGTCCCGGGGCAGCAGGGGCGGTTCCCTTTCCCCCAGAGCCCGGCGGAAGTGGGCGTTTTCCAGGGCGGCCAGCAGGTCGCCGGGGTCGGCCCCCTGGTCCAGAGCCACAACCCGGCGGGCATAGCTCCGCCGCAGGGAGGGCAGCGCCGGCCTGTGGGGGGCCTCCCGCTGGTAGACGGCGTTCTCCAGCCCCAGCCACAGCAGCTGCTCATACAGCTGCTCCCGGGCACAGCCGTGAAGGGCTTCAAAGAGGCCTTCGATGGTCTCCGCCCCATAATTTTTCCGCACGGCGCCGATGATGCTGTTCCAGTAAAGATCTGCCCGGCCCTCTTCGTCATAGGCCTTGAAGTCCGGCTCAAAGGAATAGTCGGCGGCGGCATTCCAGATCAGGTTCCGGGCCCGCCGCTTCTCACTTTCCAGGATCTCCATTAGTCAAACACGTCCCCTTGGTGGAGCTCTTCCGGCAGGCGGGTGCGGATCACGTCCCGGACCAGCTGCCGCTCAAAGTCGTCGAAGGATTTGTTCACCAGGCCCAGGTCCAGGGCCCGATTGCCCTCCAGGCCGGTGCGCATCAGCCGCACGGCGGCCAGCAGGCCCCGCAGGTCCAGAGGCTTGGTGGACAGCTCCCCGCCGTCGCACTTCTTCTGGATGTCCTGGAAGAGGC
>CAMMCS010000016.1 GCA_946494635.1 uncultured Oscillibacter sp.
TATATCATGTTCATCGGCGACTTCGAGAAGGCCGCCACCTGGTCCAACGACGCGGTGAAGGGCTCCAAGCGGTTCCTGGACCGGGTGTGGAACCTGGCGGAGAACGCCTCCGACAGCTATGAGGTCACCCCCGCCAACGAGGCCATCATCCACAAGACCATCAAGAAGGTCACCGAGGACATGGACAGCCTGAAGATGAACACCGCCATCGCCGCCATGATGACCATGGTGAACGAGCTGAGCGCCAACGGCTGCACCCGGGGCGACCTGAAGTACCTGATCCTGCTGCTGAACCCCTTCGCCCCCCACATCACCGAGGAGCTGTGGGAGAATCTGGGCTTCGCCGCCCAGACGGGCAAGATGTGCTGCCAGGCGGAGTGGCCCGTGGCGGATGAGAGCAAGACCGTGGCCGCCACGGTGGAGATGGCCGTCCAGGTGAACGGCAAGCTGAAGGGCACCATCTCCATGCCCACCGACAGCGAGGAGCAGGCCGTGGTGGACGCCGCCCTGGCGGTGGAGAAAGTGGCCAAGGCCACCGAGGGCATGCAGATCGTCAAGACCATCCTGGTGAAGAACCGGCTGGTCAATCTGATCGTGAAGCCCGCGAAGTAAGAGGAGACCGCGCCCAGCGGCGCGTACAAGCGTCTTGCCTTTGGCAAAACCTTGGGGCGGACGGGCTTTGCCTGTCCGCCGGAGTAAAATGCGGGGTCCCCGCGGGATGTCTCCATCCCGTGGGGGGCCAAGAACCGGCTGGTGAACCTGATCGTGAAGCCGGCGAAATAACAAAATGAAACCGCGCCGGGCAGCGCGACCAAGCGTTTTGCCCGTAAACCAGCAGATTTTAACGGGCCGGGCGGACCTTCCGCCCGGCCCGCACACATCCGGAAAGGAGAAGACATGAAGCATCTTGATGATTTCCTGCGCCTGCTGTGCGGCCGCTTTGACAATACGCAGCAGCTTCAGGAGCTGCGGGAGAACGGCGGCCCGGCCCTGCCGCTGGCGGAGCATGTGAATACCGTCTGCAACGACAGGATCTCCGGCCTGCCGGTAGATTTCGCGGGAAAGTTCGTACTGGAGGAGAGCTACTATACCACGGAGGGCAAAACCCACGCATCTCCCCATCTGTTCCTCTTCACCGAGGAGGGAGAGGCTGTGAAGCTGACCTCCTACCAGCTTCCTAAGACGGCGGATGAAAGCCCGGTTTCGTACAGCTCCCTGCCGCCGATGGAGTGGGAGGAACTGGAGCCCTCCGGAAAGTTTACGCCTGCCCTTTATACGCTGCATGACGGCGTGTGGGAGGGCGGCAGCGTCAGCATGTTCACCCCGGTGCTGAAGTTTACCCTGTATGAGCGATTTTCCGAAGAGGCCCTGGAGGTCACGGAGACCATGGAGGTAAACGGCAGGCGGACCTTCGGCTATGACGTGCCCATTGTCTACCGGAGAAAGGCAGATGCGTAACAGCCTCGTGGGGGCGAAAACCGGATTTTCTCGAAAATCCCTTGACAACACCCGAGAAGGTTTGTATAATGCTTTTGTTAAAGCCATATGTTATGGCCCTTAAAGTATCCTGGATTTAGCCGGATACCTCGGAGGGAGGGAAATATAGATGTCTGAGATCCATGTAAAAGAGGGCGAGTCCATCGACAGCGCGCTGAAGCGTTTCAAGCGCAGCTGCGCCAAGGCCGGTGTGATTGCGGAAGTGCGCAAGAGAGAGCACTATGAGAGTCCCAGTGTCAAGCGCCGCAAGAAGTCTGAGGCCGCTCGCAAGAACAAGAAGCGCTACTATTGATGAAAAGTGCTGTACCGACAGGGTACAGCACTTTTTTGCCTGAAAGGGCGGCGGCCGGCAAACGGGACGCTGGCGCCGTGAAACCCACGGACGTCCGGAGAGGACGGGCGACTGGGGCGGGACGGCTTACAGGCGCCGTGCCGGCAAGGCGCGGCGCGTTTTCCAGTCAGGTAGGAGCGCCGCTGCCCGTCCGGCGGGACGGGAACAGCTGGGGCAGCAGGTCCTGCACCTCCGGATACATGAGAAAGGCGGCGGCGAATCCCATCCGGCTGCCCAGCCGCAGCTTCTGCTGGAGGGTATCCGCGTCATCAAAGAGGACAAAGTGGGTCTCGCCCTCCCGGGTGTAGGTGAAGTACCGGGCGCAGAGGTCCTGGGAGAAGAACACTGCCGGGGCCTCCCGTTCCAGCAGGGCCTGGAATTCCTGTGGGGTGAGGGGACGTCCCTGGCCGCTTTCCGCCGGAAGCGAGAAGTCCATCCGCAGCCGTTCCACATCCAGCGCCAGGTGCTCCGGGCCGCCCCGGGCCTCTGCGGCCGCCTGGAGATCCTGGGCAAAGCTGCCGCCGGACAGGGCTGTGCCCAGCAGCGGAATGGAGCCCTCCGCATCGCTGTAGCCGGCGGGGACAAAGAGGGGACGGGGGGCCAGGCGCCGGGCCAGCTCCGCGGCGAAGGCCAGCCGGTCCGGCGCCGGCGGCTCCTCAAAGTCCAGCAGCACGCCGGTGTAGTTCCGCCGGCCGCACTCCCGCAGGGCGGCGGCAGCCAGGGCGCCGGGCTGTCCGATGCCGGGCGCGTCACAGTCCGTGACTGCCAGCAGGCCGCCCCGGGTGTCCAGCAGCAGGTTCTGCCGCAGCAGCGTGGAACCGGGCCCGATCCGGTAGGCCACATGGGCCAGAGGGCAGCGGAACCGCACCGCCTCCCGGGCCTCCGCCGGCGTCACAGCCAGATAGATTTGCAAGCGATCTCCCCCTTGTGGTTTTTCCTTGGGACTGGTATACTGAGAAAAGACTATGCGAGAGGGGAGCTGCCTATGTCCATTTCCCTGACCCCGGACTACGTTTTTGACCACTACAGCCAGATCACCCCCGCCTGGCTGGCGGAGCGGGGCATCACCCTGCTGCTCAGCGATCTGGATTTCACTCTGGCGCCCAAGAAGGCCCGCCGGCCGGACCAGCCGCTGCGGGACTGGATCGCGGAGCTCCGCCGGGCGGGAATCGGGTTCATGATTGTCTCCAACAACCGCTCCGGCACCCGGGTGACGGAGTTCTGCGCGGATCTGGGGGTGCCCTATCAGGGCCATGCGGGCAAGCCCAGTCCCCGGGGCCTGGAGGCCGCCATGGGCCGGGCAGGGGCGGACCGGGCCCACACCGCCATGCTGGGGGACAAGCTGCTGACGGATATGCTGGCCGCCAACCGCTGCGGTGTGCTGGCGCTGATGGTGGAGCCTGCCGGCGGCGCCGTGACGGCGTGGCAGAAGGTGCTCCACGCCCTGCAGGCCCCCTTTAAAGCGGCCTGCCGGCGAAATGTGGAAAAAAAGTCTTGAAAAATACTTGCAATAGCGGACAACATAAGATAAAATATCTTCGGTAATTTTATGTGAGACGGGAGAAAATGTCCTTCTGCGGGTCGTTCTCTCGCAGATTTATGAGGAGGAAAAACTATGCCTACCATTACTGCCGGCGATTTTCGCAAGGGTATGATTTTTGAGATGGACGGAAAGCCCATGCTGGTTGTGGACTTTCAGCACGTCAAGCCCGGCAAGGGCGCCGCTTTCGTGCGCACCAAGTACAAGAACGTGATTTCCGGTGCCGTCCGTGAGGAGGCCTTCAACCCCAGCGCCAAGTTTGAGCAGGTGGCTGTGGAGCGCAAGGACGCCGAGTACAGCTATAACGACGGGGATCTGTATTATTTTATGGACCCGGAGACCTATGATATGACTCCGCTGAATGCGGACGTCCTGGGTGACGCCTTCCGCTTCATGAAGGAGAACACCCCCTGCAAGCTGGTGAGCTACAAGGGCAGCGTGTTCACCGTGGAGGTGCCGAACTTTATGGATCTGGAGGTCACGGAGACGGAGCCCGGCGTCCGGGGCGACACCGCCACCAACGTCACCAAGTCCGCCACCCTGGAGACCGGCGCCGTGGTGCAGGTGCCCATCTTCATCAACGAGGGCGAAAAGATCCAGATTGATACCCGCACCGGCGAGTACATGGGCCGGAGCAAGGGCTGAGCGTAAAAAAGGGGGGGGGAGAATTCCCCCCTTTTCATTCCTGAAAAGCAACGCTGTTTTGAGGAAAGGAGCTGCTGTTATGGAGATTACCGAGAAAGTCGCGTACCTGAAGGGATTGGCCGAGGGCATGGAACTGGACACGGAGAAGAAGGAGGGCAAGCTGCTTGCCGCCATCATCGATGTGCTGGATGATATGGCCCTGGAGATCGCGGACATGAAGGCAGACCAGGAGGAGCTGTACGACGGCCTGGACGCTGTCAGCGACGACCTGGAGGACGTGGAGGACGCCGTCTTCGGCGACGATGAGGACGAGGACGAAGAGGACGGCGAATACGAAGAGGCGGAGGAGGACGAGGACTGCTACGCCACCACCTGCCCCACCTGCGAGGAGACCATCTACTTCGACGAGTCCGTTCTGGAGGACGGCGAGGTCGTCTGCCCCAACTGCGGCGAGAAGCTGGAGTTTGACCTGAACGGCCTGGAGGATGCGGATGACGAGCCGGAGGATGAGGAATAATCCCCAATTCTCTGGCATACAGACACAGGAGCCCGGTGCTGAGCACCGGGCTCCTGCTGGTTTTTCTGCCGCGCTATTCCACGGTGACGTTGAACCGGCAGCAGGCTCCGCCGCTCAGCACCGTCTCCACCGTCTCGACCGTGATGTGCTTTTCGGGCAGCAGCTGTTCCAGAATGTACAGCACGCTCTGCCGGGAGCACTCACAGTGGGCGGCGTCCGTCACCGTGCCCTCCAGAGCCTCCGGACAGACGCACTTGGGATAGCCCACCTCATAGCGGTGCCCGGGCTGGAGAACTCTTGCAAAAAAGCCCTCCGTGTCCCCGTATTTCCGGTATTGGGAGTCCAGGTCACAGCCGCACGCCTGAAACTGGGCCCTCTGGATGGGCAGGACGGTCTCCCGTACACACCGGACGGCCTTCTCCCGATAGTCCATGTGTTTCCTCCTTAAGATATGTCGTCGCGCTCTTCGGCTGCGTCCTCCGGAACACCGATCCACCAGGCGAAGTCGGTGGCCAGGAACGCCTCCTGGGCCTGCCGGACTTTGGCGTCCAGCCGGGAGACCCGGCCCCGGCCAGCCGCCAGCGGATCGATGTACCGCAGCTTGGCGGGGATCCGGTACCAGACGCCGCCCTCCGGCCGGTCCGCCCGCCGCTCCACCCGGCAGAAGCTCCGGAACCGGCGCCAATGGCGGGCGCTGATGGGGTCAGCCTCCAGCTTTTGGAGGACGAAGGGCTCTGTCCGGTACAGGTCATCCTCTGTCAGGATCTCTCGATGCAAGGCATCCCCCAGCAGGTCCGCCAGGGCCTGCATGGCGAAGCGGTCCTCATCCGCCACATAGACCCGGGAGACGGAGAGCGCCGCCTCTGCAAAGGCGCAGGCAGTCTCCTGTGTGCGGAAGGCCAGCTCCGGCCGGCCAGCCTCATCTCGCCATACAATGAGATCCTCATAAATTGCCCGGATGGCATCCGCCCCGGCGAAGCCATAGCACCGCAGGTCCCCCAGGGTGTACTCCAGCCGGTCGGCGGAGAGCCGGGGGGAGTCGTTGTCGGCAATGGGATAACGGTGGTAGTCCGCCACGTCCGCCGTTGTGAGGCAGTACTCCCCCAGCAGCGCCTGGAGCTCCGGAGACCGGTCAATGAGCTCCGCTGTCCGCCCCTCCGTGGATTCCTGACGCAGATGGTCGCCGTGGAGAAAATCCACCACATGGGCAAAGGCGGGGGTGGCCACGTCGTGGAGCAGCCCCGCCGCGCTTTGGCGGAGATCCCCGGTGAAGTGCCAGACGATCAGTGCTACCCCCAGGCTGTGGTCGAACCGGGAATAGGGCGCCCACCCGGCGAACCGGGGGAAGGCGGTGTACTCACACCCGCAGTTCATCCCCACCTGCCGCAGCCGCGCCAGAGGCGGCGTCTCCGCCAGGCGGCGGAGGGGCTCCGGGATCCCCGGGTGGTAAAGAGGCCAGTTTTCCCTCATGGCGGCGTCAGGCCTCCGGCTTTTTTTTCAGGCTGAACAGCCCCGCGCCGATGGCGGTGGCGAAGGTGGCGTTTTCGGGAATGATATAACGGATGCCGTACAGCTTCTCAAACAGCTGGAAGTTGGTGACCGCCTGGGGAAGAGTGGTCATGGACCCGGTGAGCACCACCGTTTTGGTATCACAGCACTGGCAGGCCAGCACGGTCATGGTGCCGATGGCCTGCAGCACCAGATTCATCACGCCGGCGGCCAGGTCGGCAGGGGAGGCGTCTTCCGCCAGATTGCCGAAGTTGGCAGCTGTCATGTCCAGATCCAGGGTGGGGGCAGCATGAACGGTGATGTCCTTCAGCGTCAGATCCACATGGTTCAGATTTCCGCTCTCCGCCAGCCGTTTGATCTGGCCGAACCGCTCCATCCCCACCAGCTTGTGGCACAAGCCCCCCAGGGTACCGCCGCCGATGCCGCTGCCGCACAGGTGGCGGATGCCGTCGGGCGACGCCCAGAGGAAGGCGGTGCCGGTGCCCATGCTCACCACCACGGCGGAGGACTGGCCCGACAGGGCCAGGGCGCCGGCGCCGGTGGCGGAGAACTCATCCACCTTGCAGGTGGGCAGGCCGTAAATATCCCCCTCCACATAGGAGGCACCCACGCCGGTGAGCACCACGCGCCGCACGTCCTTCAGGGAGAGATGATTGCTGGCAAGATAGTTGCCCAGCGCCCCATACAGGCTGGTCACCTGATCCTCCGCCCGGACCCGCAGCATGGAGATCACGCTGCCGTCTGTCCGCAGCCCCACGATCTTGGTGCTGGAGCCGCCGATGTCAATGCCTAAAATCACATCCATGGAAGAACCTCGATTTCCGGCGGCGCCTGCCGCCCAGTTATTCCCCTCCATCATAGGGGAGAGCGGGCCGGTTGTCAATGACGATTGCGAAAGCGGCGCGGCAAATTGCGAATAATCGTTGCTTTTCCTGACGAAAGCGCTTATAATCAAGAGAACGACGTACCGGCGGCCTTCGGGACTGCCGGCCAGGAGAGGAGACGCCGGGGGCGCCTTTACAGGCAGAGCCGCCCGGCGTGGGAGATCGCTATGAATATCGAAGAGAAACTGAATCTGTCCATGCTCTGTGACTTCTATGAGCTGACCATGGGCAACGGGTATTTCCGGGCTGGCCTTCAGGACCGGATCACCTATTTTGACGTGTTTTTCCGCAATGTGCCGGACAACGGCGGGTTCGCGGTCTGTGCCGGACTGGAGCAGCTGGTGCAGTATATACAGAATCTCCACTTTGATGAGGAGGATATCGCCTTCCTGCGGGAGAAGCACCTGTTCTCCGAGGAATTTCTGGACTACCTGCGGAACTTCCGCTTCACCGGGGACATCTGGGCCGTGCCGGAGGGGACGCCCATCTTCCCCCGGGAGCCGGTGGTGACGGTCCGGGCTCCGGCCATCCAGGCCCAGCTGATCGAGACCTTCACCCTGCTGACCATCAACCACCAGAGCCTGATCGCCACCAAGGCCAACCGGATCGTCCGGGCGGCCCAGGGGCGGACGGTGCTGGAGTTCGGCTCCCGCCGGGCCCAGGGCACCGACGGCGCCATCTCCGGCGCCCGGGCGGCCTACATCGGCGGCTGTGCCGGCACGGCCTGCACCATCTCCGACCAGCTGTACGGCGTGCCCGCCGGCGGCACCATGGCCCACTCCTGGGTCCAGATGTTTGACAGCCAGTATGAGGCCTTTAAGACCTACTGCCAGATCTATCCCCACAACGCCACGCTGCTGGTGGACACCTACAACGTCCTCAAGTCCGGCGTGCCGGACGCCATCCGGGCTTTCAACGAGGTTTTGAGGCCCCAGGGCATCACCAGATGCGGCATCCGGCTGGACTCCGGCGACATGGCCTATCTCACCCAGGAGGCCCGGAAGATGCTGGACGAGGCCGGCTGGACCGAGTGCCAGATCTCCGCGTCCAACTCCCTGGATGAGTATATTATCCAGGACCTGCTGCTGCAGGGGGCCAAAATCGATGTGTTCGGCGTGGGCGAGCGGATGATCACCGCCCGAAGCGAGCCGGTGTTCGGCGGCGTTTACAAGCTGGCGGCGGTGGAGGACGAGGCGGGGAACATCATCCCCAAGATCAAGGTCAGCGAAAACCTGGACAAGATCACCATTCCCCACTTCAAGAAGACCTACCGGATCTTCGACAACGCCACCGGCAAGGCGGAGGCGGACTATATCACTGTCTATGACGAGTCCGTGGACCCCACCGTGCCGCTGGAGCTGTTTGACCCCAGAGCTACCTGGAAACGCAAGACCTACACCAATTTCGCCGCGAAGCCCCTGCAGGTCCCGGTGTTCCGCAGAGGCCAGCTGGTCTATCAGCTGCCGGCCCTGCCGGAGATTCAGGCCTATTGCCGCAAGCAGGTGGACACCCTGTGGGATACGGTCAAGCGGTTTGAAAATCCCCACACCTACTATGTGGACCTGAGCCAGAAGCTCTTTGACATCAAAGAGGAGCTGCTCCACAAGAGCAGATAAAGTGACCGACCAGGTCCCCCAGCCGCGCCGCGGCCTGTGGGGGCCTGTTTGTTTACAGAAAATTGATTGCGGCAGCCGGCATGTTCCGGTATAATAAAAATGAAACCGGTCGAAGCTGAGAGAAAGAAAAGGGGAGGTGGCCGCGTCATGAAAAGAAAGGCCCTGTTCCAGCCGGAGGAGCGGACAGAGCGCAGAATTTCCGCTATTACCAGCCTTACCATCTGTGCCCTGACGGTGATCGCGCAGATTGTCCTGACGCTGGCGCTGACCCAGCTGCTGGCAGAGCGGGTAAGCCTTGTATATTTCGTCCTGGAGCTGGCCGGCGCTGTGGTGGCAATCCGGGTATATCAGCGGCGGGGCAGCCCCTCCTACAAGCTGGTGTGGATGTGCCTGCTGCTGGCGCTGCCGGTGGCGGGTATGATCCTCTTCCTGCTGTGGGGCGGGAGCCATCAGGCCAAGAGCCTGAGCATGCGGAAGGTTCCCCCGCCGGCTGAACGGGAGAGCGCCCGCATGGCCTCCGAGACCAATATCTCCCGCCTCAGCCGCCGTTCCCCCGCCTGGGGCCGGCTGGCTTCCTATCTGCAGAAGCGGGATTTCCTGCTCTATGGCGGCTCCCGCGCCCAGTATTTTTCAGAAGGCGCCTCCTTTTTTGACGACCTGATCGACCACCTGAAGCAGGCAGAGGTCTATATTTTCCTGGAGTACTATATTCTGGCAGAGGGACAGGTGTGGGATCGGATCTTCGCTGTGCTGCGGGAGCGGGCTGCCGCCGGGGTGGAGGTTCGGATCATTTTCGATGACTTCGGCAATCTCACCCGCTTTTCCGACGCCACCATTCAGGCCATCCAGAGCGCCGGCATTGAGGTGGAGGTGTTCAACCCCGTCCACCGGTACGTCAGCCGCATCTACTTCAATTACCGGGATCACCGGAAGATCGCCGTTATCGACGGGATCCACGCCTATACCGGCGGCATCAACATCGCGGACGAGTATGCCAATCTCTTTGTCCGCTTCGGACATTGGAAGGATACCGGTGTCCGCATTGACGGCGCGGGCGCCTGGGGGTTTGCCGCCCAGTTCATCCAGATGTGGAAGATGATCGGCCGCTCTCTGCCCAACGAGGACGACTACTACCGTCCCAGGACGGAGATCGAGGGCACCGGCTGGTGCCAGCCCTTCTTCGACGGGCCGCTGAACAACCCGGACAATCCGGTGGAGGACACCTATCTCCAGCTGATCTCCTCCGCCCAGAAGATGCTCTATATTACCACGCCCTACTATGCGGTGGAGGAGTCCATGCAGAAGGCCCTGTGCATCGCGGCGGACGCGGGAGTGGATGTGCGGCTGATGGTGCCAGCCATCCCGGATAAGAAGTATGTCTATATGGTGGCAGAGACCTATTGGGGGGAGCTGCTGCAGCACGGGGTCAAAATCTACCGCTACAGCCCGGGCTTCATCCACGCCAAAAGTGTTATGGTGGACCGGGAGGTGGCACTGGTCGGCAGCACCAACATGGACTACCGGTCCTTCCAGCTCCACTATGAGTGCGCCGTGCTCCTCTACCACATGCCGGAGGTGGAGGACCTGCTGGAGGACATGGACCATGTCATGGCCCAGAGCGAGCCGTATACCCTGGCAGACTGGAGCCGGCGGCCCTGGTACCGCCGCCTTTTCGCCTCGCTGCTGCGGCTGGCCGCCATCTGGTTTTGAGCGCCTGCGCGGAAGCGCGGGGCCTGCTTCCGGCGGCGCTGCCCCTTATCTTTTCAACAGGAGGACGATATGTCCCGCGAATTGACGCCACAGGAGATTGCGGAGCGCAGTCTCATCAAGAAATACCGCAAGGAGCTGTGGAACCCCTTCATTGCCGCTGTCAAACGGTATGAGCTGGTTAAGCCCGGGGACCGGATCGCTGTCTGCGTCTCCGGCGGGAAGGACTCCATGGTTCTGGCGAAGCTGATGCAGGAGCTGCAGCGCCATACGGAGCATCCCTTTTCCCTGGAGTTCCTGGCCATGGACCCGGGATACGCGCCGGCAAACCGCCGGCGGCTGGAGGACAACGCCGCCCGGCTGGGGGTCCCGCTGACAGTGTTTGAGAGCAATATCTTCGACGTCACCGTCCAGGTGGAGAAGAACCCCTGCTATCTCTGCGCCAGGATGCGGCGTGGCTTTCTGTACAGCAAGGCCCAGGAACTTGGGTGCAATAAGATCGCTCTGGGCCACCATCTCTCCGATGTGATCGAGACAACGCTGCTGGGCCTTTTTTACGGCGCGCAGCTCCAGTCCATGCCGCCCAAGCTCCGCAGCAGGAACTTTCCCGGCATGGAGCTGATCCGGCCGCTGTACTGCGTCCATGAGGACGCCATCCTTGCCTGGAAGAATTACAACGGCCTGCAGTTTCTCCAGTGCGCCTGCCGCTTTACAGAGGCCAGAGATGCCTCCGGCGACGGCATCGGAGAGAGCAAGCGCCAGGAGATGAAAATGCTGGTGCGGGAGCTGCGGAAGACAAACCCCAATATTGAGAAAAGTATGTTTCGGGCCATTCACGGTGTCCAGCTGGACACGTTTCCGGGCTTTAAGTTCCGTGGGCGGGCCTTTTCCTTTGAAGAGGCATATGACCTCCCTGGCTTTCCGCAGGCTGGAGAGAGAGAACAGGAGTCCTGACCCAAAGGAGGCGGGCAAATTGGAATACTATCGCTGTGAGAATCCTGACTGCGGCTATCTGGCAGAGGAAGAGCCGGACAGCTGCCCGTATTGCGGCGGCACCTTTTTCCTGCATACCCCTGAAGAGGAGCTGAGCGGTTCTGACTGGGTGGGGCTGGGCAATCGTGCCGTGGACCAGAGCCGCGGCACGGACGCGCTTGCTTTCTACCAGCGGGCGGCAGCCCTGGGAGACGTGCTGGGGCTGACGAATCTGGGCTGGTGCCTGGAGGCCGGCGTGGGCGTGGAGGCGGATCCGCGGCAGGCGGTGATTCTGTATGCCCAGGCGGCGGCGCAGGAGTACATACCGGCTTTGACAAACCTTGGATACTGCTACCTTCACGGCATCGGCGTGGAGCAGGACAACGCTAAGGCGCTGGAGTGCTTCCGCAAAGGCGCGGAAAAGGGCTTTCCCAGGGCGCAGTTCCTGCTGGGGGAGATGTACGCCCAGGGTATGGGCGTTGAGCGGGACGATCAGGAGGCCGTCCGCTGGTATCAGTCTGCGGCGTGGCTGGGGAGTGCGGCCGCCCAGACGGAGCTGGGACGGAGCCTGGAGTTCGGCACCGGAATTGCGCAGGATATTGTTCAGGCGGCCAGATGGTACCGGGCGGCCGCAGAGCAGGGAAATCCGCCCGGGCAGTGCTGCCTGGGGTACCTCTATGAGTCCGGCCAGGGTGTGGAGCAGAGCTGGGAGGAGGCGGTGCGGTGGTACAAGGCCGCCGCGGATCAGGGCTATCCCCGCGCCCAGTGCAATCTGGCCTGGTGTTACGAATATGGCCAGGGTGTGCCGAAGAACTATGACACGGCCGCCGAACTTTACCGGCGGGCCGCGGATCAGGGCTATCCACGGGGGCAGCTGTGCATAGGCCTCTGCTTTGAGCGCGGCCGGGGCGTGCCGGAGGATCTGCGCGCCGCGGCGGAGTGGTACCGCCGGGCCGCGGAGCAGGAAGACCCGGATGGCCAGTGCTGCCTGGGGTACCTCTATGAGTCCGGCCAGGGCGTAGAGCAGAGCTGGGAGGAGGCAATCCGGTGGTATCAGGCCGCCGCGGATCAGGGCCATCCCCGGGCCCAGTGCAACCTGGGCTGGTGCTATGAGCACGGAAAAGGCGTCCCGCAGGACTTGGAGAAAAGTCTCAGCCTCTACCGCGCGGCGGCGGAACAGGGGGATGCCAGGGGGCTTTTCAGCGTAGGACGGTGCTACGATTACGGCGTGGGTGTAGAGCGGGATGCTGCCCAGGCGGTAAAATGGTATCAGCGGGCGGCGGACGCGGGATCCTATGCCGCGATGTGCGATCTGGGCGTCTGCTATGAGCAGGGGGATGGCGTGGAGCCGGACCTGGCCCGGGCGGCAGAGCTGTACCGCGCTGCGGCAGAGGGCGGAAATCCTACCGGCCAGTGCAATCTGGGATTTCTCTATGAGTCCGGCCGGGGCGTGGAGCAGAGCTGGGAAGAGGCGGTCCGGTGGTATCGGGCCGCCGCGGATCAGGGCCATCCCCGGGCCCAGTGCAATCTGGCCTGGTGCTATGAGAACGGGAAGGGCGTGCCCAGGGACTTGCGGCAGGCCGCGGCCCTGTATCGTCAGGCGGCGGATCAGGGAGACGCCCGCGGCTCTTTTTGCATGGGCATCTGCTGCCGGTATGGCCGGGGTGTGGAGCAGAGCCTGGAGGAGGCGGCCCGCTGGTACCAGATGGCGGTGGATGCAGGGTCTGTACCCGCCCTGTGCAATCTGGGCGTGTGCTATGAACGGGGAGAGGGCGTTTGCCAGGACTTTTCCAAAGCGGCCGCCCTGTATCAGGAAGCGGCCCGGAAGGGCGACGCCACCGGCCAGTGTAATCTGGGATTTCTCTATGAGTCCGGCCAGGGTGTGGAGCAGAGCTGGGAGGAGGCGATCCGGTGGTATCAGGCCGCCGCGGATCAGAACTATCCCCGGGCACTGTGCTGCCTTGGCGTCTGCTGGGAGTTTGGGCACGGAGTGAAGAAGGACCCGGTCAAGGCGGCGGCCCTCTATCGAAAGGCCGCCAGCCAGGGGGATTCTGTGGGGCAGTGCAATCTGGGGTATCTGTATGAGATCGGCGTCGGCGTGGAGCAGAGCTGGGAAGAGGCGGTCCGGTGGTATCGCCAGGCAGTGGAGCGTGAGAATCCGCGGGCGCAGTATAATCTGGCCTGGTGCTATGAGCACGGAAAAGGCGTGCCCAGGGATCTGGAGCGGGCCAGGGAGCTGTATTGCGCCGCTGCCCGCCAGGAGTACGAGGGCGCACAAGAGGCTGTGGACCGGCTGGAGAATCAGGGAAAAAAGGGCGGCTTTTTCCGCAGCTTTCTGAATGGACTGCGGGGCCAATAGGCGAGAAGGCGGGCGGGTGCGGAGCGCTTCTGCACCCGCCCAAAAACTGTGAAAAAAACTCTTGACAAAGCGCGATTTTTCTGTATAATAATATCTGTTCGCTGCAGCACAACAGAATTTATAGCGGGTTTGTGTAAGGGTAGCACAGCAGACTCTGACTCTGTATGTGAGGGTTCGAATCCTTCACCCGCTGCCAGAAAAGATCCCTGGAATCTGAACGATTCCAGGGATCTTTTTTGTGCCCCTTCCGGCGTGATCCTATTGGGTTCCCGGAAAGGAGACACGATATAATGGCGCTTTCTTGAGATTTTTGACGGAGGTCGGCGCAGGCTCAGCCGATAAGTTGGATATCTTGCAGATAACGCAAATTCCGCTTTGCGGAGAAAAAAGCCTGAGCTGCGGTGGCTCGGGGCATGTCTGATTCAACGACAGCGATGCCGTTAAAACCGATATCATCCAGGGCATCTCTGACTGCGGTAAAGTCAATCATGCCGTCCGGCAGGTCGCACATGACGTCCATATCAAAGGCGGTGTCAGAGCTCAGATGTTCTTTTTGAACCTTCCGGTAGACCGCGCCATCCATTTGCTTGAAATGGAGGTATGCGATCTTCTCGGCATACTTGCGGATGAAGTCCGGCACAGAAGGGTCTCCCGGTTCCCCGTTTCCGTTGGCATAAGCGTGATGGCCCGTATCAAAGCACAGACTGAGCCCTGTAGCATCTAGCAGGCGGATAATTTCGCTTTCATATTCAATCATCGTTTTCACATGAGGGTGGTAGACCACCTGAATACCAAACTCGTTTTTCGCGTACCGCCCCATGTCACGGACCTTTGCAAAAAAAGCAGCCCAGTCAGAAGCTGAAAATGACTGCTTTTTTTCACTGTAGAGCCCCACATCAGACTCATCCATCGTGACGAGGTATTGAGCCCCCAGAGCGTGCAGACGCTCGCACAACGCCTGCACGCGGGGGCGGAAGTCAGAAAAAGAAGCGGCCTGGTCAAAAGCATAGCATGCAGTGCCGGCGCAGACCTTGAGACCATGTGCGGACAATTCCTTCCGCAGTTTTTCCAAATCTGTAGGGAGATAACCGTCAGGACCCAGCTCCAGAGCCTGGTAGCCTGCTTGCGCAGCCTGATCGAGGAACAAGCTGTAAGGGGTACCGGAGGGCGTCCCGTCCGCATACCAGACGCCCCAGGAACAGGGGGCTGTAGCGATGCTTATGTGGTGCATGACTTTTCCCCCTTCATCTGCCCTGTTGTTCGGCCATGATGCCAATAATATCCTGAAACAGCTTCAGATCTGCCGCTGCATCTTCCAGGCTGGTTTTGGGCTGTATGCCAGAGTGGATGCATTGAGCAAAATACGCCAATTCTGTTTGGAAGGCGTCGCGAAAGTCGGGGCCATATGTAGTAGTATGGGTATCCGTTTCACTGGACTCTATGACCTCCACATAGGCGGGCTGATATCGCAGATAAGGCGTTTCGTATTTGATCAGGATTTTGCGTGTGTTCTGAAATACCTCAATGGCTGCATCAAACTGCACGATATTCTGATTGTTTACCAACTCGTATATCCCCAGGAATCCACCTTCAAATTCCATAACGATGACGACATGCTGACCGCCGGAAGCGGTGGCAACAGAATGAATTTTAACCGGTGGGCCAAAAAGCTCCCGTACGGCAGCAAAGGAGTGGCAGCCCAAGCCGGTTAACATTTGATAGGTAGTGCGCATAGCTTCGGAAGCATCGGAGCCGATGGCCCGGTCGAGCTGTTCCCGGCGCCGGAGGCGGCTTTCCTGAAGCAGCTCTGCAGGGGCGTCCTTTGGATAGAAGACAGGCCTGGTCTGTCTAATAAAATACGGGGCTTCCAGAATGATGTCCCGAAAACGGAGATACTCGGTCTTCATTTGTGAATTTGACAGAATTTCCTTGGCTTTCAGAAAAGGGCCTGCATATCGCCGCATATACCCGACCATCAGAATCTGATGGGGGTATTTCTTTTGCAGCTCAATCAGCGTGTTCAATTCATCCAGACAGAGCGCTGCAGGCTTTTCCACAAATACATGCTTTCCGGCCTGCAATGCCATGGCGGCGTATTCTCCGTGATATTGGTCAGGAGAGAGGATCAGAACAGCATCAATATTGCTGCGGGCAAGAAGCTCTGCAGCGCTGGAATAAGCTTCAGGGATGTGATACTTGTTCTGCACATATGCGACGAGAGATGGGGCAATATCAGAAACTGCAGTCACCTGGTAGGTATCACAGAGATCTTGAAGAATGGGAAGATGCATGCACTGCGCGACCTCCCCCAGTCCGATTACACCTATACGGATCAATTTTTACCCTCCTAGCCTGGCCCTGCGCGAATATTCAGCAGCCAATATGATCTACAGAAAAGATATCAGCTTTCGAGTTTTCTTTGTATTGTAAAATGTTGCACAAACATTGCAAATTGTTAATCACCGTCCTTCCCGACCTTTTGACGATATTGCGTTGGACTCATTTTCTGCCGGTTTTTGAATTGCCGCGAGAAATCAGAGTAGTCGCGGAAGCCCACGCGGTATGCGATATCCGTGATACTGTATTCCGTTGTGCGAAGGAGGTCGCAGGCTTTGTCAATTCTGTAGTTCAGCAGATATACCTGCGGAGAGATCCCGAGATTGCGTTTAAACAATTTGAACAGGTATGTACGGTCGATGTTGACATAACAGGCAATGTCCTGCACGGTAATTTCATTTGCATAGTATTCGGCGATGTATGCCAAGCATTGCTCAAAGTACAAAGAATTCTTCCGCTTCCTGGAATTAAACGACACAATGCTTTGAAAAAATTTGCGGAGATAGTGGGGGAAAACCCTGTCAACAGAGAGGGGAATAATGGATGTGGCGCACATATCGGCCAGGAGCTGCCGCATTTCGTCAATGGGTACAATGCTGCGGAAAACCTGCGAATTACGGGAGATCCCACTGCTTTCAATCAAATAGTTCATTTTTTGCCCGCTAATTGCAGCCCAAAAATACTCCCATGGCTGATCGGAGCTTGGATAATAGCTGGGCGTTTCACCGGGAAATATGATGAAGCCCTCACCCTCTGCAAGCTGGATGGTTTCGTTGATGGTCCGATAGTATCCTACCCCGCCGGTAATAAAATGGAACCGATAATAGTTGCGGGAAAACGTCTGCAAAATTCGGTTGGGGTCTGACCGTTCCCATCCCAGGCCCAGTAGCATGAGAGAATCAGATGACGGAGTGAGCTCCTGCTTCATAATGTCCACCTCCACGCGCTGCGGTACAGATAAGCGGTTGTTTTGATTGAGTATATCATGCATTTCTAAAATGTCAACATATAGCAATGAACTATCGACATGAAAGCGTGAAAATACAAGAGCGGCTTTGTAAGATAAATACATAAAGACTTTTGGGTTTTCTAGCACAATATTTGAGTGTGAGGGAATGTGAGGGACTTTGACTATGAGAAGAAAGAAAGAGATCGCCTTGAAAAAAAGAGAAACCGGCATCATCTGGTACCTGTTTCTGCTGCCGACGCTGTCGGGTGTACTCCTGTTCATGGCATATCCGATTATTGAAGTATTCCGGCTGAGCTTCTATCAGTCCAACGGAACAATGGAATCTTTTAAGGGACTTGCCAATTATCAGTACATTTTGGAAAACGACATATTCCACACCGCAATCTTCAACACGTTTTTTATTACTTTTTTCCAGCTGCTGATTGCGATTCCCCTTGGATTCCTGATCGCACTGGCAATCAACTCCATTTCCCGCGGAAAGAACTTTCTGAAAGCGCTTTTCTTCATTCCGTACGTTACGCCGGCAATCGCGGCCGGCACGCTGTTCCTGTTTATCCTGCATCCGGACGGCATTCTGAACGAATTTCTGGGGTGGTTCGGGGTGGAACCGATCTCCTGGCTCGAGACCGGCGTATCTGCCCGCTTTGGCGCGGTTATTTTGAGCATCTGGCGATCCATGGGCTTTAATGTCATCATTTTTCTTGCTTACCTGCAGACGATTTCTCCGGAATATTATGAGGCGGCGTATGTGGACGGCTGCAGCCGTTGGCAGGCGCACCGCTATATTACCTTCCCCCAGATGCGGGACGCGTTTGCGTTTTTGATTATTATGGGATGGATCGGTGGTATGCAGCGCTTTACGGAGGTTTACGCGCTGGGCGGCGTTACCGGTTCTCCTGCCCGGAGCCTGCACACTATCGTCGGCTTTATATATGAGCGCGGTTTCGGTAATTTTGAGTTTGGCATCGCAGCAGCCGCATCCTGCATCCTGTTTGTGATCATTCTGGCATTTACATTACTGAACCTGAGATTGACAAGGGGGAAAGACTGATGAGAAAGACTGCTGCAGAGAAGATTCCGGACAATTACGCGCACCGGAAGCTGGTCACGGACCGCATCATTTTTGTCTGCATGGCGTTGATCGGCCTGCTGTTCATCATTCCTTTTGTCTGGATGGCGGTCGTGTCCTTCGAGCGGAATGCAAACATTCAGCCGCCGTTCCCGCCTTCCCTCATCCTCAGGGAGCCATCCCTTTTCAATTTTAAGATCATTACGGAAAATGGAAATCTGTGGCGGGCATACCGCAATTCCTTTATCATTGCGGCGCTGTAGGTTTGTCAAACATATTGGACGGCGAACAGAGAAGGAGTGCAGTAGTTTA
>CAMMCS010000017.1 GCA_946494635.1 uncultured Oscillibacter sp.
CGTGGGCTTGGGCGCTCCTCCTCTCCCCACCGCGCGGGGCGCGGCGGGGGGCCCCTTTCGGTCTTGCCGAAAAGAAAACGGGCCGTACCCGCAAGGGGTATGCCGCAGCCGTAAGCGGCAGAGCCGCCAACGGCTGCGCGATTGCACGGCCCAAAAGAAAAGAACGCTTTTGGCCGCAACTTTGCACATATGTGCAAAGTTGCTGTACGGGGGTCGGCGTATCGGTGCAAGCGCCGATTTAGGCTCACCTTCGGGCACGCTTGGGCCTTCTACCAGGCCGATACTGCCGTCCCGTGGCGGATGGTGCGGAGGTCATCGGGGTGGTTGTCGGATGGACTTCCTTCTCTTTCCGCTGCCGCTGGCCGGGCGGTCAGGGACGGCCCGGAGTCCGGGCGCTTCTCGATTTGACCCCGCCGGTCAATTCCTAATTCCTAACTCCTATCTCCTAACTTCTATCTCAACTCTCTACACTATCTTTTATCCCTTCCGCTCCCTGTTCTCTCCTGCCGGAGGGCAGGGGGCGGGCTTTTTATTGAAAGGAGCTTCCCATGAAAGAAAACGATGGAATTCTCGCTCTTTTACAGGATATCAAAGAGCTCCTATGGGGGATCGCCCTGCTGCTGGCAGGTGGTTTTCTCTGCTTGACCGGTGTCATCATCAGCATCACGATCGGCAATTGGGGCATCGTGCTTTTTTTGTTGGGAATTTTTGTGTTCATTGCCGGAACGCTCTATGCCCGGCATGGGTTCAGCCGCCACGAAGTTGTGGAAAAACAGGATTGATCGGAGGCCGCCATGTCATTTGTGAACCACGAGCAAAATGGTCTGTTCTGGCTCACCTCCCCCCTGCTGGACGGGGTGCGCCACGGGTTCTCCACCCGGCGGGGCGGGGTGTCCCCGGCCCCGTGGGATACGCTGAATCTGCGCTTCGGCTGCGGGGACACGCCGGAGCATGTGGCCGAGAATTACCGCCGTCTGCTGGGCGCTGTGGAAGTGGCCCCGGCGCGGGCCGTCCTATCCCTGCAGGTCCACCGGGACGACGTGCGGCTCTGTACCTCCGCTGACGCCGGGAAGGGCCTGATGCAGGAGCGGGACTATGAGGCCGACGCCCTGATCACCGGCGAAAAGGGCCTGCCTCTTGTGGTGTTCTCCGCCGACTGCGGCACGGTGCTGCTCCACGACCCGGCCGCCGGGTGCGTGGGGGCCGTCCACGCCGGGTGGCGTGGCTGCGCGGCAGGGATCGTGGAAAAGACGGTGCGGGAGATGGCCCGCCTGCTGGGCGCCCGACCGGAGCGGATTCTGGCCGCCCTGGGGCCCTGCATCGGAAAATGCTGCTTTGAGACGGACAGCGACGTGCCGGAGGCCATGGCATCCTCTGCCCTGGGGGCGGAGGCGGAGCCCTACCTGGAGCGGCGGGGCGCCAAGTACCATGTGGACCTGGCCGGGCTGAACCGCCAGTGGCTGCTCCGCGCCGGCGTGCTGCCGGAGCACATTGAGGTCTGTGGCCTCTGCACCGCCTGCCGCCCAGACCTCTTCTGGTCCCACCGGAAGATGGGCGAGGCCCGGGGCGTCCAGGCCGCTATGATCTGCTTGTAAATCTGCCGGAAGGAGTCTGTCCATGAACAAACGCCTTTTGAATCTGGCCTGCCTTCTGACCGCCATCTGCGTTTTGCTGTCCGGCTGCTGGGAGGATCCGCCTATGGATGCCGCGGCAGTCCCCTCCGGCGGGGAAGAGACGGAAGCGGATACCTCTGTCATCCTCCCCGCCCAGTTCTCCCTCCCTTACGTCCCGGACCAGACCCTGGATCCGCTCACCTGTGCCGACGGCATGCAGCAGGTGGTGGGATCCCTGCTGTATGAGGGGCTGTTCCGCCTGGACCGGCAGCTGGAGCCCCAGCCCTGCCTGTGCCAGTCCTACAGCTATGACGCCGCCTCGCTGACATACACCTTTGTGCTGCGCTCCGGCGTCACATTTTCCGACGGGACCCCTCTGTCTGCGGCCGACGCGGCAGACTCCCTGCGGCGGGCGCAGTCCTCCCCGCGGTACGGGAGCCGTCTGGCGTCCGTGGCCTCCATTTCCGCCGGGGAGGGCACGCTGACCGTCACCCTCTCCGCGCCCAACACCGGCTTCCCCGCCCTGCTGGACATCCCCATTGTCAAGTCCGGCTCGGAGAGCAGCCTGACACCTCTTGGCACCGGGCCCTATGTCCTGGTGCAGGAGGGTGACGGCGCCTGCCTCACTGCCCGCGCAGACTGGTGGGGCGGCGGCGGACAGCCGGTGGAGCGCATCGCCCTCTCCGCCGCCCGGGATCGGGACGCCATGCTCTATCAGTTCTCCTCCCACGCGGTACAGCTGATCACCTCCAATCTCATCGGCACAGATCCCATCTCCGCCACCGGAAATGTCAGTTACCGGGACGCGGACACCACGGTTCTGCACTTTATCGGCATCAACACCCGGCGGACGCTCTTTCAGGACAGTGCCGTCCGACGGGCGCTGAGCAGGGGAATTAACCGGGATATGCTGGTAAGCGCCGTGCTCTCCGGCCATGGCCGGGCGGCGCAGGCGCCGGTGTCCCCCGTCTCCCCGCTCTATCCCGTCAGCCAGGACGTACTGTATTCCTATGACGGCTTCGCCTCTGTCATGGCGGAGGCCGGCCTCGCCTCCGGGCAAACCCAGACCGTGACGCTGCTGGTTAACGCGGAGAACAGCTTCAAGGTCTCCGCAGCAGAATACCTGGCCGAGGCGCTGTCTGCCTTTGACCTGCAAATCCAGGTGGAGGCCCTGCCCTGGGCGGAGTACTCCGCCGCCCTGGCCGCCGGGAATTTTGACCTGTACTACGGCGAGGTCCGGCTTACTGCCGACTGGAACCTCTCTCCCCTGGTGGGCACCGGAGGCGCTCTGAACTACGGCGGCTGGGCAGATGCCCGGACGGATGAGCTGCTCGCTGCCTTCGCCTCCGCCAGTGACCGGACGGCGGCCATGGCAAATCTGTGTTCCCACCTGGCGGAACAGGCGCCCATACTGCCTCTGTGCTTCGGCGCCTCTTCGGTCCTGTATCAGACCGGTGTGATCACCGGGCTGGCCCCTACCGCAGCGGAGCCCTTTTACGATTTGACCTCCTGCCAGATCCATCTGCAGGAGGCGTGAGGCTGACCGGCTCCTCTTCCGCCGCCGCTGCACCGCGGCTGTATAGGCCCGCTCCGGCACTGTCCCGGACCATGTTCAAAAAGGCCCTCCTGGCGCTGCCCGCCAGGGGGTCTTTTTCTTTCTCCCGGTGCCTTTTCCTCCCCCGGCATCCCCTTTCGCCAGGGCCGCGCTGAAAGGCCCCTGGGAGGGGATCGGCGCCGGGACATGCCCGAAATCCCGCGAGCGCATCTCTCCCCTGTGGAAAAAACGGCAAGAAAATCGGGAAATTGCGTCGAAATACTAGATAATAAGCCATATTGACAGGCAGTTGAAAAATGAATATGATAATTTGTATAAAAGTAATACCTTAGACATCAGGAGGGCCACATGCTTCAGCCGGTCATCAGGAAAACGCTGAGCGACAGCGCCAAGGAAAAACTTCGCCAAGACATTATGAGCCGGGATTTCGGAAGCTCAGGCAAGCTGCCCCCCGAGGAGCAGATGGCAAAGGATCTGAATGTCAGCCGGGTTACGATCCGCTCTGCTTTAAAGGATCTGGAGCAGGAGGGGCTGGTCTTCCGCATCCACGGGAAGGGCACGTTTATGAATCCGGAAGCCCGGCGAATCCGGGCAAACCTCGGGGAGCTTTCAGAGTTCAGCTCTGTCATTCAAAAAAACGGCTATGCTCCCAGAATGAGGCTGCTGCGGGTCTGCACAGAACCAGCAGCGGAAATCACCGCAAAATGGCTGCACCTCGCGCCGGGGGCGGAATTGATCCGTGTGGAAAAGCTGTATTATGCAGATGAGGCTCCCGCGATTCTCAGCGTGGCGTGGCTCCCGCGGCAGATTTTCCAGGAGGCGCCCACAGAAAGGGATTGGGCCGCCCGGAACAACTTCGGCCTTCTGTATCAGCAGGCCGGGAAAATTGTGACCCATGACATTGTGGAGCTTTCCTCTGCTTCCCTGCAGGAAATGGAGGCGGAATTGTCTCAATCCAGCGGGATGACCTGCCAGAGCGTGCTCTGCCTGACAGCCTGCGCCTTTGATCAGGAAAATGAGCCGGCCATTTTCGGAAAAGCCTTCTATGACACCAATCGCATCCGCTTCCAGCTGTTCCGAAGCCAGGAGGGTGACGGAGCCTGATGCCGGGCTCCGGACACCCGGGATTTTCTGTTTTGTTTATAAGGTAATACGTTTATACCTTATAATAAAAATGAAAACAATATGAGGAGAAAGGAAAACACATATGAGCATTTGGAAGAAGTTCGCCTGCGCGTTTCTTGCCCTGACGATGCTGCTGGCTCTGGCGGCCTGCGGCGGCACTGATGAGGAGTCTCCCGCCCAGGAGGGCGGCGAAGCTCCCGCTGCGGAGGAGTCCGGCCATAAGGTCGCCATGATTCTGCCCGGCTCCATCACGGATATGAGCTGGAACTACTCTTCTTATGAGGGGCTCAAGCAGATTGAGGCCACCGGCGCGGAGATCTCCTATCAGGAGCAGGTGGATACCGCCCAGGTGGAGGACAGCATCCGGACCTATGCCTCCTCCGGCTTTGACCTGATCTACATTGGCAGCAATATTTTTGAGGAGCAGACACTGGCAGTCGCCCCCGATTTCCCGGATACGACCTTTATCATCATCAGCGGCGCCACAATTCAGGACAACGTCTACAGCTTCCAGATGTCCGATGCGGAAAAGGGCTTTCTGATGGGCGTTGTGGCCGGCCTGGCGACGGAATCCAACTCTGTGGGGCTGGTTTCCAGCGTGAAGATCACGCCCATGCTGAACGCGGAGGCCGGCTTCAAGTACGGCGTCTCCTATGTGAACCCGGATGCCAGCGTCAGCTCCGTAATCACCGGGGACTCCTCTGACATTGCCGCCACCAAGGAGACGGCCAAGGCGATGATCTCCGCCGGCGCGGATGTGATCGCAGCCAACTGCAACGCAGCCAGCTCCGGCCCCATCGAGGCCGCCGAAGAGGACGGCGTCTGCTGTGTGGCCCCCGGCAACGGCTATGAGAGCATTGCCCCCAGCACCCTGCTCACCTCTGTCATCATGGATAACGGCGTGCCCGTCTACAACATGTATGAGAGGTACCTGGCCGGGGAGCTGCCCACAGAGCTGTACGAGTATACGGCGAAGGACGGCGTGGTCTACATGGGCGAGTGGCAGGACAACGCCAAGGCCACCGATGAGGTAAAGGCCAAGGTGCAGGAGGTCTATGAGGATCTCGCCGCCGGCAACATCACCGTCCCCACGGCGTAAACCAACACGAACAAAATCCGGCCCATACGGCCGTGCATGCGTGCACGGCCGTATTTGGGTATTTATGGAAAGTAAGGAGCCTGGTTGCTTGAAAAGGATATGCGCAAAGGCCAGCGGCTTTTTCACGGCGGCAGTGTCGATCCTGCTCGCCTGTGTCATCACCGGAATCTTAATGTACGGAATGGGCTACAACCCGCTTGATGCATATTATCAGCTGTTTTTCGGGGCAGTGGTAGGGCTGTCCGCCCTCAGCGAAAGCGTTGTGAAGATGGTGCCGCTGGTCTTTACAGGTCTGAGCTTCGCAATCGCAAAGCGTTCCGGACTGGTTAATTTGGGTGCCACCGGTCAGCTGTACATCGGCGCCCTGTGTACAACGGTCGTAGGGGTCTATGTGACCGGCCTGCCCGCAGCGCTGCACATTCCCCTTGCCCTGGCCGCCGGCTGCGCGGGCGGCGCCGCCTATGGGGCTGTGGTGGGCTTTTTGAAAAACCGCTTTCAGGCCAATGAGCTGATTACCACCATCATGCTCAATGAGATTGCCACAGAGCTGGTGAACTGCCTGGTGGATGGGCCGATGAAGGATCTGGACGCGCTGACAAAATTCCCACAGTCCAAGGCCATCCTGGACAGCGCCGTGCTGCCGAAGATCCTGACGGGAACCCGCCTCCACGCCGGCTTCCTTCTGGCGCTGCTGGCGGTCGCCCTCTATGGCGTTTTCATGAAGCGCACCAAATGGGGCTATGAGCTTCGGGTTGTTGGCATGAATCCCTCCGCCGCCCGCACGGCAGGCATGTCCGTGCAGCGGACGCAGCTGCTGGCGATGCTTCTGGCCGGCGGCTTTGCCGGCCTTGCCGGCAGCATTGAGATGCTGGCAATCCAAAAGCGCCTGATGCAGTCCTTTGCCGGAAATCTTGGCTTTGACGGCATCGCCGTAGCACTGCTGGGCGGGAACCAGCCCCTGGGGATCCTGCTCTCCGCCTTCCTGTTCGGCATGATGAGCAACGGCTCCAATAAGATGCAGATGCTTTCCAACGTGCCCAGCGCCGTCATTTACCTGATGCAGGGCCTGATCATCCTCTTTGTGGTGGGGCGGTATCTGTACAGCAAAAAATTGTGGGAAGGGCTCATCCCGCAGCGGAAGAGCAGAAGAGAGGAGGTGCGGCCATGAGCGCGCTCAGCGTTTTTCTGGGTTCTGTCGTCATGATGGCCACCACATATCTTCTGGCCGGGCTCGGCGCAGTCTTCGGTGAGCGGGCCGGGATTGTAAACATCGGCATCGAGGGGCTGATGCTCACCGGCGCGCTGATGGCGGTGGTGGGCTCGTACACCAGCGGCTCTGTCTGGGTTGGCCTGCTGCTGGCCATGCTGGGCAGTATGCTGCTGGCGGCAGTGTTTGCCTGCTTCACCATCTGCCTGCACGCCAATCAGACCGTCACCGGCGTGGCCCTGAACATCCTGGCCTCCGGCCTGACAGTGCTGCTGTTCCGGACCGTCTTCGGCCTGAACGGCATGATCCCGCAGATTGATACCTTTGAGGCGTTGGAAATTCCCGTGTTGTCCGGCCTGCCTGTCGTGGGGGCCATCTTTGGGCAGCCGCTTCCGGTCTATCTTGCGTTTGTTCTGGTTCCGGTCTGTCAGTTTGTGATGAACCGCACAAATTTGGGGCTGAAGATCCGAAGCGTCGGCAACCATCCCAAGGCCTGCGATACGGTCGGCCTTCCCGTATACCGGATCCAGGCGGGGGCCATTCTCTTTACCGGGCTGATGTCCGGCTTTGCGGGGGCGTTCCTGTCGACAGGCCAGCTGAGCTTTTTCACAGAGGGCATGGTGGCCGGCCGCGGCTACATGGTGCTGGCAGCTGTGGCCTTCGGCAATTACTCACCTCTCGGCGTCATGGCCGCGGCCCTGCTGTTCGGAGCCAGCGAGGCCCTGCAGTATCGTCTGCAGGTTGCGTATCCCGTCATCCCGACGGAGCTGTACGCCATGCTGCCCTATATCATCACGCTCTTCGCCATCTGCATCTATCGCCGCAAGTCCAACCGCCCGGTATACAGCGGCCGGAACTATCTGCGCTGAGGAGGGGTGTCTCTATGGCTTTTCTTGAAATGCGGCATATCCGCAAAACGTTTGGCAGCACGGTTGCCAACGACGATGTCTCTCTGTCGGTGGAACGGGGCGAGATCCACGCGCTGCTCGGCGAAAACGGCGCCGGGAAGTCCACTTTGATGAATATTCTGTACGGCATGTATCCCGCAGACAGCGGCGAAATCCTGCTGAATGGCCGCCAGCTGCATCTCGCCGGCACCAAAGACGCCATTGCCAACGGCATCGGAATGGTTCACCAGCATTTTATGCTGATCCCAGAGCAGACGGTTATCGAGAATGTGATCCTGGGCAACCGGGGAAATCCCTTTGTGCTGAACCTCAAGGAGCAGGCCCGGCGCTTTACGGAGCTGGCCGCAAAGTATGGCATGGAGGTGGATCCCTGGTGCCGTGTGGATCAGCTGTCCGTGGGACAGCAGCAGCGCCTGGAGATTCTCAAGGCGCTGTATAAAAACGCCGAGATCCTGATTTTGGATGAGCCCACAGCCGTTCTCACCCCTCAGGAGGTCCAGGGGCTCTTCCGCATGATGCGGCAGCTGACGGACAGCGGGTGTACCATCCTCTTCATCACCCACAAGCTGCCCGAGATCATGGATGTGTGTACCCGCTGCACAATCCTGCGGCAGGGGCGGACTGTCTGCTCCATGCCCATTCTGCCGGGCGCGGACCAGCACGAGCTGGCCGTCCGCATGGTGGGGCAGGAGGTGGAGCTCGCCCTGCACAAGCAGGCCGCCCACCCTGGAGAGGAGGTCCTTCGGGTAACGGGCCTGCACTGTGCGCGGTCGGACGGCGTGGAGGCTGTGCGCGGCGTGGACTTTTCTGTCCGCAGCGGTGAAATCGTGGGCATCTGCGGCGTGGATGGAAACGGCCAGTCCGAACTGATCCGCTGCATCACCGGCCTGCTGCGCCCCTCTGCCGGGGAAATCTCCATCTGCGGCACAGATTGCAGCGGCGCAGGCGTAAAGCGGATTCTCCGCCAGGGAGTTTCCCATATCCCGGAGGACCGCCTGAAAATGGCGGTTGTGAAAGAGATGGACCTGTGTGAAAACATGATTCTCATGCATTACGATCAGGAGCCGGTCTGCCGCCACGGGTTCTTGTCCTGGCGGGCCGCACGGCTGCAGGGCGAGAAAATCTGCAGGACCTATCAGGTGCGTATGAGCAGCCTCACCCAGGCGGTCCAGGAGCTGTCCGGCGGAAATCAGCAAAAGCTGGTCGTCGGCAGGGAGCTGGCGCAGGATCCAAAGCTGCTGATTGCCGTCCACCCCAGCCGCGGGCTGGACATCGGCGCCACCAAATACATCCAAAACAGCATCATTGCAGCCCGGGACCGCGGGGCAGCGGTCCTGATGGTCTCAACGGAGCTGGAGGAGGTCATGGAGCTCTCAGACCGTATTCTGGTTATGTTCAACGGCTGTATCATGGCCGACATCCGCCAGGCGGACGCAACCCGCGAGAAGCTGGGGGCTCTGATGGCCGGAATCAAAGGGGGGCAAACGTGTGGAAGCTGAAAAGCGCAAGGACCGCCGCCGTCTGCTGGCGGCCGCAAATCATCAGATCCCCTGTGATATCACCATAGGGAACGCTGTCATTTTCGATGTGTTTACCGGGGCCCTGACGCCCGGCAGCGTCGATATCCTGGACGGCGTGATTGTCTCCGTCCGGGAATCCGCCGCAGGAGACGCCGGATATGCCCGAACGTATTATGACGCAGCGGGGCAGTTCCTGCTGCCCGGCTTTATCGACACCCACATCCATGTGGAGAGCACCATGATGATCCCCGAAAACTTTGCCAGGGCCGTCCTGCCCTGCGGGACCACGACGGTAATGACGGACCCGCACGAGGCGGCGAACGTCGCCGGGACGGCCGGTGTCCGCTTCATGCTGGATAACGGGCGGAAGACGCCCCTGCGCCAATATGTGCTGGCCCCGTCCTGCGTGCCGTCCGTGCCCGGGCTGGAGTGCAGCGGCGCCTCCTTCGGTGCCAGTGAGGTCGGCCGGCTGCTGGATCTGCCGGGCGTCGCCGGAATCGGCGAGGTTATGGATTATGTCAACGTCTGCCGTGATGAAGAGCGGATGCACAGCATCCTGCAGGAAGGGCTGCAAAGGGGGGCGTTTATCCAGGGGCACGCGCCCAAGCTGATGGGCGAGGCTCTGAGCGCCTATATCGTGGCAGGGCCGGAAAGCGACCATGAGTGCCGCAGCCGCCAGGAATGTGCGCTGAAGCAGCGGCTGGGGATGCATGTAAACCTGAAAAGCAGCTCCCTCTCCAACCATCTGGCGGAGAATCTGCAGGCGGTCAAAACCCAGCGTTGGATGGACAGCGTGTCTATCTGCACGGACGATGTCCACGCCAGAAAGCTTCTGGAGGAGGGCCATATCAACCGCGTAATCCGGGAGGCGATTTCCTATGGGGCGGATCCCATGGAGCTTTACCGCTGCGCGACCTACAATGCGGCCCGTGAATACCGCTTCCGGGATCTGGGCGCTGTGGCCCCCGGCTATGTCGCCGACCTGCAGCTTCTGAAGGCCCTGGACGGCGGCATGCCCTCCGCCGTGTTTGTGGGCGGAAGGCTGGCCGCACGGGACGGCGTATACTGCGCAGAGGACTGCAGCAGCCCTGCCGAGCCGCCTGAAAACCCGATGCGCCTGGAGTATCTGACCGGCCCCGAGGCCTTCCGCCTGCCGGCTCCCTCCGGCGCCGGCAGCACCGCGGAGGCCCTGGTAATCCACAGCAAGTACCAGGGTTCGCCCTTCAACCAGGGCTTTTATGAGCAGGTGCCCGTCCGGGATGGATATGTGGACATTTCCTCCCAGCCGGATCTGCAGTACTGCTGTGTCTGCAACCGGTATGGGACCGGGCGGCACACCGTGGGGCTGATGCGGAATTTCGGTCTCAAACGCGGGGCCCTCGCAGCCACGGTGGCCCACGACAGCCACAATCTGACGCTCATCTACCGGGACCCCGCGGATGCCTGGCTGGCTCTGGACGCCCTGCGCCGGGCCGGCGGCGGCTTTGCCGTTGCCGATGGGGGAAAGCTCCTGGCGGTCCTTCCGCTGCCTGTGCTGGGCCTCATGTCCGACCGTCCTGCCGCGGAGCTGGTTCCGCAGATCGCGGCAGTGGAGGAGGCTCTGGCATCCATCAGCGACGGAAGCTGCTATCTTCTGAAGGGCGCCACCATGGCGCTTCCGGTGCTGCCGGGAACCCTGATCACGGACTGCGGCCTGGTGGATGGCCCGACCCAGAAAATCCTGCCGCTGTTTTCAGCGGGCCGATAAGCAGACAAGGAGCGCCTATGCTGGATATTCGAGAATACATCATCCCCCAGTCTCTGGAGGAGGCTGCCGCACTGGTCCGGAAAAGCCCGGCGAACCGGATTGTGGGCGGCGGATGCTGGCTGCGTATGGAGCGTCGTCCCTATGGCACATGGGTTGACCTGTCCGCGCTTGGCCTGGATCAGATCCACGCAGAGGATGGCTGGGTACAGATCGGCAGCGGCTGCACGCTGCGGATGCTGGAGGTCAGCGAGCTGCTGCGGGAGACCTTCGGCAGCTGCTTCGCAGACTGCGTTTCCTCCATTGTCGGGGTCCAGTTCCGCAACTGCGCCACCGTAGGGGGGAGCGTTTACGGACGCTTCGGGTTTTCGGATCTGTGTACGCTCCTGCTCTCCCTGGAGGCGGACGTCCTTCTCCACAGCCGGGGCGCGGTGCCCATGGAGGAATTCCTGCGAACGCCGCGCCATGGGGAGCGGGACCTTCTGCTTGGCGTGCGGATTCCCCAGGACGGGAGACGGGCGGCTTTCGCCGCGTTCCGCAGGACCGCCACAGACCTGCCGGTCCTGAATACGGCGGTATCTGTCAGCGGTGCCTCCTGGCGGATCGCCGTCGGCGCCCGTCCGGCCGCAGCAGCCCTGGCCAGGCAGGCTGGAGCCCGGCTTGCCTCCGGCGCGGCCCCGGCGGAGGCCGCATGCACCGCCTCTGAGGAGCTCCGGTTTGGAGACAACATGCGGGGCAGCGGAGCATATCGGAAGGCCCTTTGCAGGGTCCTTGTGGCGCAGTGTGCCGGACGTTTAAAGGAGGGACTGCGGTGAAGCTATCTCTGTATGTAAACGGAACGCTCTGTCACAGTGAAATCGCCCCCGGGACTACCCTTCTGGAATTTTTGCGGGGAAAGGGACTGATGGGTGCGAAGGCCGGCTGTGATACGGGCAGCTGCGGCCTGTGTACGGTCTGGGTGGACGAGGTGCCGATCCTCTCCTGCACCTATCCGGCCGCCAGAGCACAGGGAAAGCATGTGACCACCATCGAGGGCATGCGGCAGCAGGCGGCGCTGTTGGGCAGGTATCTGGCCGAGAACGGCTCCGAGCAGTGCGGCTACTGCAGCCCCGGGCTCATCATGACCGTTTTGGCGCTGGAGAAGGAGCACCCGGCCGCCACGGATGCGGAGATCAGCGCCTACCTTGCCGGCAATCTCTGCCGCTGCTCCGGCTACGCCGGACAGCTTGCGGGAATCCGCGCCTATCTGAACCGGGGCAAAGGAGCGTTGGAATGAAAACTGTCAATCGTCCCTGTCCGAAAAAGGACGCAGAGGCACTGACCACCGGCGTGCCCGCATATACGGAAGACCTGATCCCCCCGGGCAGCCTCTGCATCAAGCTTCTCCGCAGCCCGCATGCCCACGCGAAAATCCTGTCGGTGGACAAGCGGGCCGCCCTGGCGGTCCCCGGGGTGGTGTGCGTGCTGACCCACGCGGACCTGCCCGCTGCCCGATGCACCTATGCCGGGCAGTGCGCGCCGGAATCCTCTCCGTTGGACCGCTATATTTTGGAGGATCGGGTCCGCTATGTGGGCGACCCGGTCGCCATTGTGGCCGCTGAGACAGAGCAGGCCGCCGCCCTGGCGGTCCGGCGGCTGCGCGTGGAATATGAGGTGCTGCCGGCTGTGCTGGACTATGAAAAGGCGCTGGATGCGCCGGTTGTCATCCACCCGGAAGCCGACTACTGCAACCGTGTGGCAATCGGCGGCGATCCCCGGCGCAATCTGCTGTGCAGCCATTCCGCCGCATACGGCGATGTGGAGGAGGCCCTGGCTCGCTGTGACGTGGTACTGGAAGACACCTTCCATACCCAGGCAGCCGCGCACGCCATGATGGAGACCTTCCGCTCCTTCTCTTACTACGACTATCAGGGCCGGCTGACCATTGTCACTTCCACGCAGGTGCCCTTCCACATCCGCCGCATAGCGGCGGAAGCCCTGGGGCTGCCTCCGTCAAAGGTCCGGGTGATCAAGCCCAGAGTGGGCGGCGGCTTCGGTGCAAAGCAGTCCATTGTCTCCGAGCTTCTGACCGCCGCGGTGACCTTCGCCACCGGGCGGCCCGCCTATCTGATCTTTACCCGGCGGGAGAGCTTCACCGCCTCCAACAGCCGCCACGAGATGCGCCTCCAGGTAAAAGTCGGAGCCACAAAAGACGGGATCATCCGGGCGATCGAGCTGTATGCGCTGGCCAATGGCGGCGCCTATGGGGAGCAGTCCTATCCCACCAGCCTCCTGGTGGGCCATAAAACCATCCCCCTATACGCCCACGCCGCCTTCCGCCATCGCGCGGACTTCGTCTATACCAACACCCTGCCCGGCGGCGCCTGCCGCGGATTCGGCGCAACCCAGGGCTGCTTTGCCGTGGAAACGATGGTCAATCGCATCGCGGATGCCATCGGCATGGATCCCGCCGTGCTTCGCCTCAGGAATATTCCCCATCCGGGAGACACCATGCCCGCCTATTTCGGAGATGTTCTGCTGAGCAGCGGCCTGGACCGGTGCATCCAGACCGGGAAAGAGCGCTTCAATTGGGATCAGAGAAGGTTCCGCCGGGAAGTCGCGCCGGGAAAGGTCCGGGCGGCCGGCATGGCAATCACGATGCAGGGCTCCGGCGTACCGATGAAGGACGTCTGCTGCGCCACACTGACCCTGAATGACACCGGGTTCTACAGTCTCCAGATCGGCGCCACGGATATCGGGACCGGCTGCGACACCATTCTTGCGCAGATGGCGGCGGAGGTCCTGTCGTGCAGGCTGGACCAGATCACAGTGGACGGAGTGGATACCGCCCACTCCCCCTATGACAAGGGCTCCTATGCTTCCAGCACCACCTATGTGACCGGCCAGGCGGTCCTCAGGGCGGCCCGGCAGCTGCGGGAGCAGCTGCTGGATGAGGCCGCCCGGCGGCTGGAGATCCCGCGGTGCCGGGCGGAGCTGAACGAGCAGGGCGTCTGTGACCGGGAGAATCCGGAAAAGGCGCTGTCCCTTTCCGCCCTCAGCGGGCAGCTGGTGCTGCGCCCGGACTGTCACTATCTCACAGCGACCGCGGAGCATTGCTGCACCTATTCCGCGCCGCCCTTTATGGCCGGCTTTGCGGAGGTCGAGGTAGATCTCTTCACCGGGGCGGTGACTGTAACTGATTTCCTGGGCGTGGTGGACTGCGGCACCGTTATAAACCCCGCCCTTGCAGCCACACAGGCCCAGGGAGGGATCCTGCAGGGAATCGGTATGGCCTTGTATGAGGAGGTAAGCCGCTCTTCCTCCGGGGCTCTCCGGGAGAACTCTTTCCTGCAGTATAAAATTCCGGCGCGGCCGGACGCGCCGCCGATTCACGTCGCCTTTGAACCGGACTGGGAGCCCACAGGCCCCTTCGGCGCAAAGTCCATCGGCGAGGTGGTAATCAATACGCCCTGCCCCGCAATTGCCGAGGCTGTGCGGCAGGCCACCGGTGTCTCCTGCTCCAGCCTCCCGATCACCGCGGAAGCCGTCTGGCGCGGAATACAGCGTCTGTCAAAGGAATAGCCCCCTTACAGGACTCTGCTCCAGGCGCCGGCGTCCCGGGCCCGCTCTGCTTCCGGCCTTGCTGCGGCAGAAAGCGCGGCCGCGCCGCCCACCCTGCAAGCGCAAAAGACGCCGCCCTGCTCCGCAGGGCGGCGTCTTTCTGTCCTATGTATGGGGCAGTATGCGGTTGTTCCGGCGGTCCGCAGGCCTTTCCCCGCAGGTATGGGGAAGCGGTCATGCCCTCCTGCTCTCCCTGCGGGTCTCCTCCGCCAGCAGGATATCGTCCCTGACGATGCGGAGCAGGTCGTCCCGGGTGGGGTTGTCCATGATGCTGACCCGTTCGGACAGGGCGTCCAGAACATCGTCGAACAGGTTCCGCACATCCCGGGCGTTGCCGAAATCCTTGCCCCGATGGTCGTACATCTCCTGGCAGATCCGCTGGATCTCCTCCTCGACGCCGTCGCCCAGGATATAGTCCTTTGCAAAGCTGCGGAAGATGCGGGCCATGTCATCCGCATTATAGTCCTCAAAATGGATAAAGGTCTTGAAGCGGGACTTCAAGCCGGGGTTGCTGTTGACGAACCGCTCCATCTCCTCCTTATAGCCGGCCACGATGACCGCCAGGGAGTCCCGGTTGTTCTCCATCCAGGTGATCAGGGTGTCAATGGCCTCCTGCCCGAAGTCATTGCCGCTGCCCTTGGGAGCCAGGGTATAGGCCTCGTCCACAAACAGGACGCCGCCCATGGCCTCTTCGATTTTCGCCTTGGTCTTGGGAGCGGTCTGTCCGACATACTGGCCCACCAGGTCCTCACGCTTGGCCTCCACCAGGTGCCCCTTGGGCAGAAGGCCGAACTCATGGTAAATCTGCCCCACCAGCCGGGCCACCGTGGTCTTGCCGGTGCCGGGGTTTCCGGTGAACACCATATGCATGGTGGTGGGCCGGGGGGCCATCCCTGCCGCCTGGAGCTTCTGGTTGTATATGGCCCGGTTCTGCAGCCGGTGGACGTTCTGCTTTACCGCCTCCAGGCCGATCATGGCATCCAGCTCCTCAATGGCGGAGCGGGGCTGAGCAGGCTCTTTCCCCTTGGGGTTCAGGATCTCGTCATATTCATTGTATTCCTCCGGCTCCGGAGGCGGGGCCTGTGTGAAAGACGTACCCTGGATAAAGTCCTTACCAGCTTTGAAGCCTATGCGGATAGCGTTCAGCTCACTCTCAGCAGAGGTATCTCCCAGAGCCGCAGCCCGGTGATAGAGCTCCTCCGCCCTGGCCATGTCGGCGGGAACGCCGCGCCCCAAGGCGTAGCACCAGCCCAGCTTCTTGGTCGCTTCAGCGTCCTGCTGGTCCGCTGCCTTTTGGAGCCATTGAACGGCCTCTGCATCGTCGGCAGGTCCGCAGGTCCCATCGAGGTAGCATACCCCCACCTCATACTGCGCTTTGGCATAGCCGCCCTGGGCGGACTTCAGGTAATAGGAAAAGGCAGTGTTTTTGTCCTTGGGAACGCCCCTGCCCGCTTCATAGCACAAAGCCAGATTCCAGCTGGCCACGGCCAGCCCCTGATCCGCCGCCTTCTGATACCACTGGACAGCCTCGGCCGTGTTCTTGACTGCGCCGTCGAAGCCCTCTTCGTAATAGCGCCCCACCATGTTTTGCGCTTCCGCCATACCGCCCTGGGCCGCTTTTAAAAAATAGGGGAAGGCGGCACTGATATCCTGGGGAACGCCTTTTCCCTCGTTATAGCACAGGGCCAGGTTCCAGTTGGCCACGGTCAATCCCAGGCCTGCTGCCTTTTTGTACCACTGGATGGCCTCCGCCCGATTCTGGGCCACACCCCGGCCATCTTCAAGGCATCTCCCCACCATATTTTGAGCATTGGCATAACCTTTTTGAGCCGATTGCAGGAAGAAGGTGAAGGCTACTTGCTGGTTCTGTTCCACACCGGTACCATCGCGGTAACAGAAGGCCAAATTGTAAAGTGCCACGGCCAAGCCCTGATCCGCCGCTTTGCGGTACCAGCGGATGGCCTCTGCCATATTTTTCTCGGTTCCGATCCCTTTTTCATACCAGAGGCCCACCTTATTCTGGGCACTGGCATAGCCCAGCTCCGCCGCCTTCAGATAATGGGCGAAGGCCACCCGCTTGTTGACCTCCACCCCGCGGCCCTCGCTGTAGCAATTGCCCAGGTTTGAGTAAGCCACCGGCAGGTCCTGCTCCGCCGCCTTGCGGTACCAGCGGATGGCCTCTGCCATGTTTTTCTCGGTTCCGCTCCCCCGCTCATAGAAAAGCCCGGTCTTGTTCTGCGCATCCCTGTGACCTCTCTGCGCCGCCTGCAGGTAGCAGGCAAACGCCAGCCGGAGATCCTTTGCCACGCCCCGGCCAGACTCATAGCAGTACGCCAGATTGTACGCGCCGGAGGCGTCTCCGCTGGCGGCGGCCCGCTGGAAGCACTCTGCGGCCCGGGCATAGTCCTGGGCGACGCTCCGCCCGTTGTAGAAATACAGCCCGACCTTGTTCTGGGCCTCCGCATGGCCGAGGTCCGCTGCGGAGGAAAAACACTGAAGCGCCTGCTGATAGTCCTTGTTTTTTTCACAGGAAATCCCTTTTTCAAAGTATCCAGCTGCCCGATCCATCCCAATCACTCGCCTTTTCTGTCGATTTGCTTCTGACTGATTATTATAGCATCGCCGGGCAGCAGCCGCAACGGTTTTCTGCTTTTTTCTCCCCTGCCGCCCCGCCCCTTTCCGGGCGGGACAGCCGGATGCCGCGCCGGCGGAAGCAGGCCCCGTCCCAAGTCCGGGACGGGGCCTGCCTGTATGGATGTGTGCCCGGGCGGCGATCCAGCCGCGGGCAGAGCCGGGGGTGGGGGTCTCCGGGGCGGGGCGCCGCTTTACGCGGCCGCGCCCCCCTGCCCGGTCTCCGCCGGCGCAGCTGCCTGGGCCGGGTATTCCACCTGCACCACAAACTCATTGGTCTGGCTGCGGATGGTTCCCCGCCCAACGACATAGTCCACGCCAGAGGCCATGCCGCCGATGGAATCCTTCGCCGCCACGATGCTCCTGGCCCGGGAGGCGTAATACCAGGGCTTATCCGGGTATTCGGGATAATTTCCAGGCTGGAGGACGATCTGCGTCTCCCCCCGGAGGATGGCCGCCTCGATCTGATCTGCGTACTTCTGGATCTCTGCATTGATCCACCGGTCATTGGTGATGGTGACCAGGGTGGTGTTCCACTTTGGGCTGACCCTGAAGTCATCGGAGGTATAGTCCCCGAAGCGGTATCCGCTCTCATTCATGTTGTTGCAGGCGATCCTCACCACATCCGGGCTGTAGCCCTCAATGGTAATCTCCAGCTTTCCGCAGTCCATCCCCGTGATGGCCTCCTGCAGCAGGGCCTCCACCTGCAGGGCGTCGGCCTCGTTCTGTGCCTGCTGCTGGGCCTGCTGTTCCCTGGCGGCGTCCTGGCGGCGCTGGATCTCCGCCATCACGTCCGTCCGATAGAGCTTGTAGGACATACTGCTGCGCTCAAAAGACCGCATTTGGAGATCCGGATTTCGCTGGGTGATGGCCTCGCCCGCATCCCGGTACCGTGCGGAGAGCACGGATGCGTCGATGCCGCTGGCGGAGAAGTCAATGTAGAAATACAGGGCTTCACGCAGCGTGTTATCATCCAGGGCCTGGAGTTCCGCCTGGGCAGAGTAGGGCAGATGCTCCAGGGCGGCGTAGCAGATGGGGAGGATCTGATCCAGCTCCGCCTGCTCCGCCTCCTGCTTGGCCTGCTCTG
>CAMMCS010000018.1 GCA_946494635.1 uncultured Oscillibacter sp.
CCAGACATCTCATAGCTCAGCGACTAAATCGTAACTGTCGGCGCCTGTCACCGTCACGGGCCTTTTCTGTATGGGAAAGCGGTGCGGCTTGGCCCTGCGGCGGACCGGAAGCGGAGCCGTCCCGTGCGGCAGGGCCCGGGGAGCGCGGAACCCCGCCGCAGAGACGGGTCAAACCAGGTAAAATGTAATTCCCGCGCTTTCCAAGATGTTCTGCCACTCCACGGACAGTTCACTGTCCGTGATGACAATGTCGAAGTCGGTCAGCAGGGAAAAGGCTGTGGGAAAGATCTTCCCGAACTTTGAGGAGTCCGCCAGCAGGATCTTGGTTTGGCTGCTCTCCAGCAGGGCGCTTTTCGCATCCATTTCGTGGGGGGCAATACAGGTCACATTCAGGCGGCTGCTGATCCCGGCTGTGGAGAGAAAGGCCTTGTTGATGCAGGTGCGTTTGATCAGGGAGATCCCCTCCGGGCTGTAGAACATCTGGGTGTTGGGATAGAGGTACCCGCCGGCGCAGATGACATCATAGTTTGGGTGCTTGCCGAGTTCCAGCAGGGTATTCATGCTGTAGGTCAATACCGTCATGTGGATATCGGCGGGGAGACTGCGGGACAGGTACTCGGTTGTCGACCCGCAGTCAATGGCCACTACATCATTCGGTTCGATCAGGGAGGCTGCCTTGCGGCCGATGCGCTCCTTATTCTCCTTAAATACGGTATATTCATAGGCCAGATTGTATTCCGGATATACGGGGGCTGTCTCCACAGCGGGGCGGTAAATGGCGACGCCGTTGATCAGGCGCAGCTTTCCCTGCTGCTCCAGATACTGCAGATCCCTGCGGACAGTGATTTCCGAGACCTCCAGCTGCTTGGAGAAATCTTTGATGGAAACGCCGGACTGCAGCATCAAGACCTTCATGATCTTGTCCAGGCGATTCATTCTTTTGCTGCTCATATGAAGCTCCTGCATCTTAGATATTTAGGCAAATATACCATAATAATGATCGCTTTTCAACAGAAATAGAAAAATTTTTGTAAAATTTGAAAAAGAAATAATCTAATTTGAAAGGATAGGATCAAAATTTCTGATTCAGATATCAAAAATGCGATATGAAAAACAGTAATCGTAAAATTATCGCAAAAAAGATAAAATAATATCAAAAATTTCAAAATATGAAGAGATATTGACAAAAAAGAGATAAAAACTTAGAATATATCCATCAACAAACGCACCGGAGAGGAGAGCGCGCATGGAACTACGACTCAAAAACCTAGTGAAGGATTTCACGGGAACCAGGGCTGTTGATACTGGGGAACTTACCATCCTGGACGGGAAACTGACAGGGCTCCTGGGGCCCAGCGGATGCGGAAAATCAACGCTGCTCTACCTGATTTCAGGGCTGCAGAAGCCGACCTCTGGACGGATCTACTTCGGTGACAGGGACGTGACGGATCTGCCTCCGGAAAAGCGGGAGATCGGGCTGGTATTTCAGAACTATGCCCTGTATCCCCATATGACGGTGGCACAGAACATTGCGTTTCCCCTGGTGAACCGCAAGGTCAAAAAAGCGGAGATCCGGGAGCGGACGGCGAAGATGGCGTCTTTGGTGCAGATTGAGGAACTGCTGAATCGCAAGCCAAACCAGCTCTCCGGCGGCCAGCAGCAGCGGGTTGCCATTGCGCGGGCGCTGGTGAAGCGCCCGGAGATCCTGCTGCTGGATGAGCCGCTCTCCAATTTGGACGCGCGGCTGCGGCTGGAGATGCGAGAGGAGATCCGCAGGATTCAGACCGAGACCGGCGTCACAACGGTATTCGTGACCCACGATCAGGAAGAGGCTATGAGCATCACGGATGAGATCATCCTGATGAAAAAGGGCGTTGTCCAGCAGCAGTGCGGCCCGCAGCAGATGTACCTGGATCCGGTCAATCAGTTTGTGGCATCCTTCCTGGGAAGCCCGCCCATTGATTATTTCCGCTTCCCGCTGCGGGACGGCAGGCTTTGGATCACAGAGGGCTACTCCCTTCCGATGGACGTCCGGCACGAGGGCGGGATCCTGACGGGGATCCGGCCGGAGGCCTGGGGAAGAGGGGACGCACTGCAGGTTCAGATCCAGACGGTGGAGCACCGCGGGAAGGATACGCTGATCACCTTTGGGCTGGCGGGAACCAGGGCCCGGGCCCTGCTGGACATCACCGACACTGTCCGGCCCGGGGAGACCATCGGGGTGACCCTGCGGCCGCAGTTCCTCTACCTGTTTGACGCGGAAAGCGGCGTCCGGATTCGCCAGGAGGAAGAACAATGAGCAGGAAGAAAATCGGGCGGCCTGAAAACCCCCTGGGAAACACCCGCTTCAGCGGAAGGGCCTATCTCTACCTGCTGCCGGCCTTTCTGGTTCTGGCGGTGTTTGTCCTCTACCCCATTGTGATGACACTCCGGATGGGGTTTTATGAGAGCTATGTGTATCTGACGGACGTGGGCAGCGGCTTCGGGCTGAGCTCTTTCCGCTATGTGCTGCGGGATCCGGCCTTCCAGCTGGCCATCCGGAATACGCTGATTATTGTGCTGGTGGGCGTGCCAATTACCATCGCACTGGCGCTGGGAGCCGCGCTGTTTATTAACTCCCTGACCCGGGGGCGCGGCGTATTCCAGACCATCTATTTCATCCCCTATGTGACGTCCACCATTGCCATCGGCCTGGCGTTTCGGTGGCTCTTCCACTCAGACTATGGGTATGTGAATTATGTGCTCAGTTTTTTCGGCGTGGCGCCGCAGAAATGGCTGACGGATCCCAATTTGACGGTGGTTTCTGTAACCATTTTTACGATCTGGAATGGGCTGGCTTTCAAAATTGTCCTGTTTCTGGCAGGGCTGCAGAAAATCGACCCCCAGTACTACCAGGCGGCGCGCATTGACGGGACCCCGCCCCGCCGGGTGTTCTTCCGGATTACCATGCCGCTGCTGTCGTCTACCTTCTGGATGGTTGTGATTGTCTCCGTAATCCACGCGTTCAAAACCTATAACGAGGTCTATTCCATGTACGATGGGAAGAGCGCCGGGCCGGGCAACAGCGCCATCACGATTGTGTACTACATCTATGATATGTTTTTCAATCGCTCACAGGTACACTACGCGTCGGCCGCGGCCATCATCTTCCTGCTGATCGTGCTGGCCCTGACGGCGTTACAAAAGTGGATTTCCAAGCGGTTTGTCCACTATGTCTGAAAGGAGGCGTGGATGCATGCAGCGTCGGATCGGCCAGTCCATCAAGCTGATTCTGCTGATTCTGGGGGCATTCCTGATGATGTTTCCCTTTATCTGGATGCTGGCGACATCTTTGAAAACACTGCCGGAGGCCACTGCGATTCCGCCCATTATGTTCCCGGAAACACCGCAGTTCGGCAATTACCTGGAAGCTCTGCAGGTGGCCCCCTTCGGCCTGTACCTGCGGAATTCAATCCTGGTGGCAGGGATTGCCACCCTTTTGACCCTGGCTTTGACGGTTCTGGCCGCCTACGCCTTTACCATCTATGAGTTCCGGGGGAAAACGGTCATGTTTTTCCTGTGCCTGGCCACCATGATGATCCCGTCGGAGCTGCTGATTATCCAGAACTTTATCACCATCAGCAAGCTGCACTGGGTCAACACCTTTCAGGGTATCATCATTCCCACCCTGGCGAGCGGCTTCTACATTTACATGATGCGGGAGTACTTCATGCAGATCCCCTCGGTGCTGTACAAGGCCGCCAAGGTGGACGGATGCGGGGATTTCCGCTATCTGATGCGGATTATGCTGCCAATGAACAAAAACGCCATTGCGACCATCGGCATCCTGACCTTTATCAGCCAGTGGAATTCCTTTATTTGGCCCCTGATGGTGGCTAAGGATGACAGCCACCGGGTGATGGCGATTGGACTGCTGCACTTCCGGGATGCGGTCAGCTCCCAAGTCAACCTGCAGATGGCAGGAGCCACCATTGTGATCCTGCCCATGCTAATTTTCTACCTGGTGTTCAGGAAGCAGATTATTGAGGGTGTATCCCGGGGCGGCATCAAGGGCTGAGGCAGGTTTCCCTTTGAGAGGTTCCAACCTGAAAGCATAAGCAACGAAATCAAACGACAACGGAGGAGAACACAATGAAAAAGATGATCTGTATGTTCTTGGCACTGGCGATGGCCTTTGCCGCTACCGGATGCGGCTCCGGTGGGGACGCGCCGGCGGCCGGCGATGCCGGCCAGGATGCGGAGGAAATTGTAACGGAGCTGTCCGGCCCGGTTGAGATCCAGTTCTGGCATTCCATTTCCAACCAGGTGCATCTGGAGATCCTGGAGAATCTGGTGGATGAATTCAATCAGACGGTGGGCCAGGAAAAGGGGATCACGGTGGTCCCCACCTTCAACGGCAGCAGCGCGGAGCTGTACTCAAATGTGGTCGCCTCCATCAAGGCCGGCAATGCGCCTGACGTCACGCTGGCGCTGCGGCCCTATGTGGCAGACTACCTGCAGACGGACTATGTGGTGAATCTGGAGCCCTACATCCAGGACGCGGAAGTGGGTATTGCCGATTATGAGGATATCTTCGCCGGCCTGCGGCAGGCGGATTCCTCCTATGAAAAAGAGGGTACCTACTCCCTGCCGATCCACTCTTACTCGGAAGTCCTTTACTACAATGTGGACTTCTTTGAGGAGAACGGCCTGACCGTGCCCACCACCTGGGATGAGATGATGGACACCTGCGAGAAGATCCATGAGATTACAGGCTCCCCCGCATTTGGATGGGACAATCTGGCGGGCAGCTTCATGACTCTGGTGAATCAGTTCGGCGGACGCTACACCGACCAGAGCGGAAACCTGTATTTCGCACAGGAGGACGAGGATGTAGCCCTGGAGGTGCTGAATCTGTGGCAGGAAAATGTGAAGAAGGGAATTTGGCGCACTGCTGGTGAGGATATGTTCTTCTCCGGCCCCTTTGCCAACGAGCAGATCCCAATGTACATCGGAGACAGCGTGGAGGCAAGCTACATTCCGGCCAAGAACCCGGATCTGAACTGGGCGACGGCCCCGATTCCCCAGGAGAGCAGCGATACCGCGGCCAATCTCTGCGCGGGCCATGTGATCATCGCGCTGAATACCACCGGCGATGCGGAGAAGGCCTATGCCTCCTACGAGTTCATGAAGTTTTTGACTTCCTATGAGGCCAACCTGGCTGTGGTCGTGGGCGGAACCGGCTATCTGCCCATCCGCCAGTCGGTGGTGGACAGCAGCGAGTACCAGAGCTATGTGGCGGACGGACACGATTTCCTGACGGCCGGCGTGGAGCAGAGCGGCTACTACTATTATGAGCCTGCCTTCACCAACAGCACGACGACCTCCAGCGCCGTCAACAGTGCGGTCAAGACCATGATGCAGGAAGTGGCGGACAATGGGGTGGATCCGGAGACCGCACTGAACAACCTCAAACAGACCGTGGGTCTGCGCTGAGGCAGCCCTGCATAGACGAAAGACTGGGGCTCCCAGTCTTTCATCTTCCGGGAAAGGAGAACAATAAGCTCCCATGGAGATTTTATACCATGATATCAAGACTTCCAGCGGGCAGCCTGCGGATGTGGTCATTTCCGCACTGCAGAAGTTTGTCCGCCGGGGGCAGACAGAGAATGCCGCCTGGGCTGCCTACGAGCTCTACCTCACCGGCGAGGAGCTGACAGAATATCTCTGGAAGCGCCTGATGGTTATTAGCGTGGAGGACGTCGGCCTGGGACAGCCTCTGGCGCCGGCGGTCATTGAAAGCCTGTGGAACATCAGCCGGCAGATGCCCAGGGAGTGCTCGGATTACGCGCTGCTGTTTATCCATGCGGTGCGCTATCTGTGTACTTGCCGGAAGGAGCGGGGGTCCAGCCTCCTGTCCAGCGTTGTCAAGCGCCGGATCCGGGATGGGGAGCACGCAGCCCTGCCGGACTACATATTTGACATGCACACGATTGAGGGGCAGGAGCGCGGCAGGCAGATTGAGCATTTTCTGGAGGAATCTGCCACTGTGATTCCGGCGGCGGAGCTTGGGCCGGAGGCAGCGGCCTGGCAGGCCGGGCTGGCGGAGGAGCTGGTCCGGCGGATGAAGGAGGAGACGGAATGAACCGCACACTGGTGATTTCAATTGACGCGCTGATTACGGCCGACATCCCGACGCTGCAGGCGCTTCCCAATCTGGGCCGCGTCATGAAAAATGCCGCCTATGCGAAAGACATCCTCTGCGTCTATCCGACGCTGACGTATCCCTGCCACACCACAATCGCCACCGGCTGCTATCCGGACCGGCACGGGATCCCCAACAACGAGCGGTTCCAGCCCCTCGCCGCCGGCAGGGCGGACTGGTACTGGTTCCGGCGGGACATCCGGGTGCCGACCCTGATTGACTTTGCCAAGGCAAACGGGCTGACCACCGCCACGATTACCTGGCCGGTCATGGGCGACAGCGGCGCGGACTACAATATCGGGGAGATCTGGGCGCCAAGGGAGGAGGACGATCCAACCCCCTGGTTCCGGCAGGCCAACAGCCCTGCTGCGGCAGACATCTTTGAGAAAAACAAGCATCTGCTCTGCTGGATGAAAACGCCGCAGATGGACGAATTCGCCACCCAGTGCGCGGTGGATCTCATCGACTGCCACAGGCCGGACTTCATGATGCTGCACTGGTCCTATCTGGACCATCAGCGGCACCGGCTGGGGGTCCACAGCGAAGAACTGTCCCGGGCATTCCGCTTTCTGGATCAGCAGGCGGGGCTGGTACTGGAGGCCCTTGAGAGGACCGGCGGCATCGGGAATACCAATATCGTGCTGCTGGGGGACCACGGACAGCTGCCCTGTGAGGAGATGTTCCACATCAACTCCCTGTTCCGGGACATGGGCTGGCTGACCCAGCGCGACGGCGCGGTCACGGGCTACCGCGTCTATGCGGCCCAGTGCGGCCTCAGCGCGCAGATCTATCTGCAGCCGGACATGGACCGGCAGGAGGTATACCAGGCGCTTCTGAAGCTGCAGAGGGACTATCCGCGGTACATCCAGCGGGTCTTTACGAAGCAGGAGGCAGAGGCCATGCACCTGCGGGGCGAGTTCGACTTCGTACTGGAGGCCGGAGACGGGGTGACCTTCAGCAAGCTGACGGATCAGGACCGGGCCGCGGCCCCGGTCAGCGAGATGCGCGCCTACAAGCTGTCCGCCGCAAATCACGGACACCTGCCCGAAAAGGGGGATAAGCCGCCGTTCATTGTGTGTGGCCCAGACGCGAAGGCAGGGAAGATCCTGGAAGGCGGGGCGCTGGTGGACGAGGCGCCGACGATCCTGCGGATGATGGGAATTTCCCCCACGGGCATGGATGGAACCGCGCTGGATCTGGTGAAATGAGGGCGCGGGCTGACGGGTGCCCCCGGCTGATCTGCTTTGATCTGGACGGCACGCTCTATCAGGACAACAGCATTTATCCCCGCATTATCCGGCATTTTTTCCAGGACACACCCTATCGGGACTGGATTCCCGAGGTTCAGGCGCGGATGGAGCGGGTCCTGCGTGGAAAAGAGCCATTCCGCTGCGGGCAGTTTGCCCCCAAACAGGCGGCGGAGGCCCCCCGGTCCGTTGACGACTTGTTTGCGGTTCCCACTGTAACGGCGCTGCTGGAACCGGATCCCACCCCATATTTCGACCGGAGCCGCTACACCTACATTTCCGACGGCTGGACCCTGGCCATGTATCTGGCGCGCAGGATCGGCTGGGCGGGGGATGCCTTTTGGAACAGGTTCCGCAGGGCGCGGGAGGATCTGGTCAGCGAGCAGTACGGCCCAAAGCCGGAAGCGGGCCTGATTTCCGCGCTGGAAGCGCTGCGGCAGAAGGGCATCCGGCTGGTGCTCTGTTCCAATGCGGCGGCCGAGGGAGGCTGGGCCCTGCTGCGGCATCTGAGGCTGGACGGCAGCTTTGACGAGATCCTGTTCGACGCGGAGAAGCCCCGGAGCTTTCCGGAGCGGGTCCGGAACTGGGGGTACCCTGCGGAGCAAATCCTGTTCATTGGAGACCAGGGCTATTACGATCTGTACGCGGGAAAGCGGCTGGGGGCGGCCACAGTGCTGATCTCCCCCTATCATGTGGAGGACGCCTGCCTCTGGGACAGACGGATCACAACCCTGCGGGAGCTGGTTAGCTGCCTGCGCGCATTGTCCGGCGGGCAGGAGGCGGGGGAAAAGGGGCCGCCGCAAACAGAGACGGGGGCCTGAGCAAGTGCGGCTGCCCCAACCAGAGTTGGATGCGGCATAAAAACGAAGAGAGGGCGGCCATTCCGCAGGGCGGGATGGCCGCCCTTTTTAGCACGCGCGATCCGGGCGGCAGGGGTAGCATTGGGAAAAATCCACTTGCGATTTCGGCGAGACATGATAGAATACAAATAGGTTACAAAATAGAAATTATGTATCACGGCCGGCGCAACAGGTGCCTGTTGCCATGTCCGATTGAAAATCGGACATGATGTGATTTGAACCCAACGAAAGCCGACAATACAAAAGAGGGAGAGATTGCACATGAAAAAACGGTTCCTATCCGTCCTGACGGCGCTGTGCCTGGCGCTGTCCCTGCTGCCGGTGAGCGCACTGGCGGAGGGGACAGAAGGCCTGGAGCCAGACGTCCTTCCGGTCCAGCAGGATCTGGAAAACGGAGAAAACGAAGCGGCCGTACCCGCCAGTACGGAGGACGCCTGCGCGGCGGGCACCTGCGATCATGTGGCCGACATAGCCGGCACGCATTACGACACCCTGCAGGCGGCGGTGAATGCGGCGGGGACTGGTGAGACCACCATCACCATGCTGAAGGATGCTGACTATTCATCAACAGCTGGTGAAGGCGAACCAAATCAGTTGACGATTGCAGCAGGGCAAAATATCACCCTGGATATGGATGGGCATACCATCACCAGCGCGGCGGGGGAATATGCGATCAGCAACTCCGGTACGCTGACGATCCAGGATGGCACGGTCCGGATGACGGGCAGCTATGGCGAGTACAAGGGAGTCCGGAACCCCGGCAACGCTGCAAGTGCGGTTTTGAACATTAAAAATGTAGATATCGCGCCTGTGGAGGAAAATCCGGGCGAAGATGCCAGCATTGAGTCAGTCAGAGCCGTCACGGGTATCATTACAATTGACGGGGGTGACTTTGCCGGTAACGTGATTGGGACGACTTTGGGCGGACGGGTGATTTTAGTCTCAGGAACCTTTCAGAGAGATTACACTTCTGATTATGTCTTGCTCGCTGCTGGTTCCGAGTGGGACGAGGAAACATTGTCTGTCGTACCTGTGAGCACGTCAGAAAATGATGGCTCGGTGGCAAGCCTGACGCCATTGGGCCAGGAATCCGCCACTTACTACTACAGTACTACCGAAAGAGCCCTTGAGGCGTGGAATGATTACGGCGGGACATTGAAACTGCTAGAAAACTGGACCATCAGCGATGACAGTGTCATTGCGTTGGATGATGCCAGCAGCTATGTACTGGATTTGAATGGGCAGACATTGGAATTGACCGGCTATTTGGCTGTTTCAAACTCTACGGCAGATCAGACAATCAGCCTGACCATTCGGGATTCCGGATCTGGCGGTGCTCTGAAATTTGTAGGAAATCCATCTCACGTCAGAAGCAGTTTGATTTCGGTGTCGCACAACGGCGTGTTTGCCCTGGAGGGTGGAACCATTGTAGCAGGCCGCTCGGCGGAGTATGACCATGCTGCAAATGTAGCTGATTTCAGCCTGGCTGGGGATCAGTATACTGGCAGGATCGAGGTCACGGGCGGAACGATCCAAATAAATGGCGATTCAGGGAGCGTTCAGGTATTTCCGACTGATCAACAAAGCGGAGACAAGACTATTACCGTCACTGGCGGTACGTTCTTGAATAGTGACAACAGCAAGTACGACATAAGCGGCTTTATTCCTGCTGGCGCGGCGCTGACCCAGAACGAGAATGGCGAGGTGGTCGAAAATTCTTCTGCAAAGATTGTCGCCGAAGCCAACAGCGTGGGCTATACTACCCTGGAGGCAGCTATCACTGCCGCCAATGCCGGCGATACTGTGAAGCTGGTGAGTGATGTTACTTTAACTGGTGGTTATTCTGATGACTCTGCTGCAGGGCTGCAAATCAGGAAGAGCATCGTAATTGATGGACAAGATCAATATAAGATTGATACAGGGAGCTTTAGCAGGGGAATTCGCATTTACGGCGGCGGCAGCGAGAGTGCCACTGCGGATGTGACATTCAAAGATGTCTTGATTTCCAGTGCAGTCGATGCCGGGCGGTGTATTGATACCCGCGGAGGCTATATCCGCCTGACGCTTGATCACGCAAATCTCTCCACCACGGGCAGCGGGAACACCCAGGCGCTGACGGTTGGGGGCAATCACAGTGAGCTGACGGAAATAAACGTTTCGGATGGCAGCTCCATTGTTGCCTCTGCGGCGGGATATGGGATCATTACATTCAATCCTGTCAAACTGACAATTGATGCAAGCGCAGTATCTGGCTTTGCGGCTTTATATTTTAAGGGCCAAGATGGCTCCGCTGGATCTGCCGGGTCTGTCGTAACTGTTCAAAATGGTAGCAGTCTGAGCAGCAAAGGACTTGACGGGGGAACAAATGAATTTGGGACGATCGTTTTTGAGGACGGTGGCATTACAATCTCCATTATAAATGCGAACCTGAGCGCACAAGCGGCTGATCCAAATAATGAAGATACAAAACAGAGTATTATCGTGTTTTCAAGTTATACAGAAAATACAGATAAGGGTAACGAAGTATCAATATCGGGTGCCAATACAGAAGTTGAGATGGACGGCGAACTGGCCATTTTTGCAAGTGAAAATGTGACCATGGACAATTCTGTGGCAGTTTCCGGCGGCACATTCTCCAAACCGATCGACCCCGCCTACTGCGCTGTGGGCTATGTGCCGGCGGAAGTTGAGGGCAACTACACGGTCGAGCCTGTCTTTGCAAGCGGCACCGGTACTGAGGAAGATCCGTATATCATTTCCACCGTGGAGCAGCTGCAGAAGTTTGCCGCAAGCGTCAACAGCGGCGCCGACTATGACGGCCTGTATATTGCACTTGATCCGAATGCGACAGACAGCACCTTTAATCTGAGCGCGATCACTGCGTGGACGCCCATCGGAACAGCGCAGGCTCCCTTCTCCGGCCATTTTGACGGCAACAAAAAGCCCATCACCGGACTGAAGATCGGCGGCGCTGCGGCCAATTCCTATATCGGCTTCTTCGGCTATCTGTCCGGCGCGACGGTGGAGGATGTCAACATTGTCGGGGCCAGCGTAACCTGCAACCAGGACAACTGGGTGGGCGTGCTGGCGGGCCGGGCGGACAGCTCCGCCATCAGCGGCTGCACGGTCAGCGGAACAATTGGCATTAGCGAGACATCGCCGACCGCTACAATGGGCATTGCCGCCGCCGGCCTGGTGGAGTATCTGGATCAATCTACAGTCCGGGATTCCACGACGGATGTGGACATCAATGTCTCCACCAGCGCGGAGATCGCCTATGCGGGTGGCATTGCCTGCGAGGTAAATGATTCCACGATCAACAATTGCACCAACAACGGCGATATTTCCGGATATAGTACTTATAATAGCGACCCCTACTATGGCTACTCCTATGTGGGCGGCATCGCGGCCTATATGAAGAATGGCAGCACCATTCAGGACTGCACCAATACCGGCGCTGTCACCAGCGGTGATGCCGGCAATGCGGTATATGCCACCGCCGGCGGCATCCTGGGGCAGATCTGGGCCGAAACGCCCGGTGTGACAGAGCTTGTAACCGGCTGCACCAACAGCGGCAGCGTTACGGCGGCGGTAAATGGAACCGATTCCTATGCCGGCGGCATTGTGGGCGAGACGTATCAGTACGCGACGCAATATGAGCTGCAGGATGGGAAAGTTGTGGCCAAGCCTTGGACATTGGCGGATCATAGTGATCTCACGATCAGTGGCTGCAGTAGTACCGGCACCGTGACGGCTGACACCGCGGCCATCGTCCTGGCCTGGGGCGACGCCGAGTGGAATCTGAACCTCACCGAAAACACCGGCGCCCAGCCGCAGGCCGGCTCCTACGGCATCCCGGCCGAGGTGACGATTGCGAGCCAGGCGGAATATGAGAGCAAGCCATCTGAAAACTCGTATGGCTACGAGCACTATTTCGTCGCCATCGAGACCATCCGCTTCACCGGGGCGATCAGAGATGACGCGATCACCCTGGAGGACGGCCAGACCCTGATCATTGAAGCCGGCGCCAGCTTTACCGGCACCATTACGGTGAAGCCGGGCGCGACCCTGATCCAGAACGGGACGGTAGATGGGGATGTGGAAACCGCCAGCGGCAGTTATCTCATCACCTTCAAGGACGGGGAGACCACCCTGGGCCAGATTGCCACAGAGAGCGACGGCACCATCCTCTTCCCGGAGGAGCCCACCAGGATCGGCTATACCTTTGACGGCTGGTACAACAACGAGGGCAGCCAGGTTTCCAGCGGCGCTCAGGCGACTGGAGCCATGACCCTCACGGCCAAATGGAGCCAGACAACCTCCGGCTCCGGCAGCTCCGGCGGCACCCGGTACTCTGTCACCGTAGAGGACACGTCCCACGGCGAGATCCGGGTGAGCCCGTCCCGGGCGTCCCGGGGGCAGACGGTGACCATCACCGTGGATCCCGACGAGGGCTATGAGCTGGACGAGCTGGTGGTGCTGGACAGCGACGGCGACGAGATCGACGTGAAGCGTGTCAACTCCACCCGGTACACCTTCGAGATGCCCCGGGGCGCTGTGACGGTTGAGGCCAGCTTCGCCCGGGAGACGGTGGAGACCACCTTCGACGACGTGGGCACGGACTACTGGGCCTATGACGAGATCGAGTGGGCCTACGACAGCGGCTACATGAACGGCACCAGCGCCAGCACGTTCGCGCCGGGAAGCAGCATCTCCCGCCAGCAGGTGTGGATGATCCTGGCCCGGATGAGCGGGGCGGACCCGGCCAGCATGGCGGAGGCCCGCCAGTGGGCGATGGAGAACGACATCTCCGACGGCACGAACCCCGGCAGCGCGGTGACGCGGCAGCAGCTGGCGGCCCTGCTGTTCCGGTTTGCCCAGAGCAACGGGTATGACGACGGCGGACGGAAGGCTCTGACCAGCTTCCCGGACGCGGGGAGCGTGTCTGCCTATGCGGTGGAGCCCCTGCAGTGGGCCACCGCCGGCGGCATCATCGGCGGTACCAGCGCCGGGACGCTGAATCCCACCGGCAGCGCCACCCGCGCCCAGTTCGCGGTGATGCTGTACCGGTTCTGGAATCAGGTGGGCTGAGGCTTTCTTTTCAGGAAAAGAGGGGCACGGAAGGTTCCGTGCCCCTCTTTTTGCTGCGGATTTTGCGAATTTTTAGGTTGATTTAGCGGAAAGGTGGGGAATTGGTTCCGATCTCTGAGAAAAGGAACTTCAACATGAACCTGCTCAAAAAGCATATCCAGCCGGTGGCCGCCGGCACCCTGCTGCCCTCCCCGGCGCCCTGCGGCGAGGACGCCGCCCAGGACAGCGGCAAGGAGGCGGTTCGATTCACCGTGGATCTGTCCGTGGGAGAAGACGGGACCGTATCTCTGCCCGGGATCCAGGCCAGCCTCGCGGTGAACAGCCCCCATGTCCAGCTGACGGTCACCGATGTGCCCTCGGAGGGCTATGCAGCCTCCTGCCAGCGCACCGTGGCGGGGTTCGGCGGTGAGAACTATACCGGCAGCAGCCAGTTCACATTTACGATCCCGGAGGCATGACGGGATGACCCCGTACGGCAAAGGACCTGCCCGGCGCAGCGCGCCGGGCAGGTCCTTTGCAAAGGGAAAAGAAGAAAAAGGATTGAGAAAATATCAGACGGAGAACAGCAGGTCGGAATATGTGGGGAAGGGCCAGCAGTCGGAGGCGGTGAGGGCCTCCAGATGGTCGGCGGCCGCCCGGGCATCCGCCATGCCTGGGATCAGGATGTCATGGCAGTAGCGCATGGCCTTGGCGGAATCGGCGGGCACGGCGGCCAGATCCTGCTCCAGCTTGTCGCAGGCGGCCAGCAGCGCGTCTGTCAGGGCGCCGATCTGCGCGGCGGTGTCGGACTCATACCGGCAGGAAACATGCAGGGCATCCTTGTGGCTGGCCCGCTGGCACAGCTGATCCGCATAGCCGGAGACGGCCGGCAGGATCTGGTGGCGGATCATATCCACCATGGTCTTGGCCTCGATGGTCAGGACGGTGGAGTAGTTCTCAATATGGATCTCCGCCCGGGCCTCAATTTCCTCCCGGGTGTAGATGCCGTGCTTGACGAACAGCTCGACATTTTTGGGAGCGGTGTACATAGGCAGGGCATCGGCAGTGGAGGTCAGGTTGTAGAGGCCCCGCCTCTTGGCCTCCTCCAGCCAGGAGTCATCATAGCCGTTGCCGTTGAAGATGATCCGCTGATGCTCGGTAAAGACCCGGCGGATCAGGGTCTGCAGGTCCGCCTGGAAATCGGCGGAGCCCTCCAGCTCATCGGCGAACTGCTGCAGCTCCTCGGCCATGATGGTGTTCAGGGCGATGTTGGGGCCGGAGATGGACTGGGAGGAGCCCAGCATCCGGAACTCGAACTTGTTGCCGGTGAAGGCCATGGGAGAGGTGCGGTTGCGGTCCGTGTTGTCCTGGCGGATGGGAGGGAGAACGTCCACGCCGATCTCAAGAGTCCGCTTGCCGGAGCCCTGGAAGTCCGTGCCGTTGATGATGGATTCCACGACGGCCTCCAGCTCGTCGCCCAGGAAAATGGAGATCACGGCCGGGGGCGCCTCCTGGGCGCCCAGCCGGTGGTCATTCCCGGGGAAGGCCACCGTGGCCCGCAGGAAGTCCTGATAGTCGTCCACGCCCTTGATGAAGGCCGCCAGGAACAGCAGGAACCGGGCGTTCTGGTGGGGCGTGGAGCCGGGCTTGAAGAGGTTCTTGCCGGTATCGGTGGAGAGGGACCAGTTGTCGTGCTTGCCGGAGCCGTTGACCCCGGCGAAGGGCTTCTCATGCAGCAGGCACACCAGGCCGTGGCGGTCCGCCACCTTCTTCATCATCTCCATGGCCAGCTGGTTCTGGTCACAGGCGGTGTTGGCGTCGGAGTAGACCGGGGCCATCTCGTGCTGGGAGGGTGCCACCTCGTTGTGCTTGGTCTTGCTGAGCACACCCAGCGCCCACAGTGTCTCGTCCAGGTCCTGCATGTAGGCGGCCACCCGCGGCTTGATGGCGCCGAAGTAGTGATCCTCCAGCTCCTGGCCCCGGGGAGGCTTGGCACCGAAGAGGGTGCGGCCGGTCATCCGCAGGTCCTCCCGCTTTGCGTAGAGGGCCTTGTCGATCAGGAAGTACTCCTGCTCCGGGCCCACCTGGGCGGTGACCCGCTTGGTCTCCGTGTCCCCGAAGAGCCGCAGGATCCGCACTGCCTGGCGGCTGACCTCCTCCATGGACCGCAGCAGGGGGGTCTTTTTATCCAGGGCCTCGCCGGAATAGGAGCAGAAGATGGTGGGAATACAGAGGGAGCCCTCCTTGATGAAGGCGAAGGAGGTGGGATCCCAGGCGGTGTAGCCCCGGGCCTCGAAGGTGGCCCGCAGGCCGCCGGAGGGGAAGGAGGAGGCGTCGGGCTCGCCCCGGACCAGCTCCTTGCCGGAGAACTCCATCATGATCTTGCCGCCGCCGGCGGGGGCGATGAAGCTGTCGTGCTTCTCCGCGGTGACGCCGGTCATGGGCTGGAACCAGTGGGTGTAGTGGGTGGCGCCCTTCTCCACGGCCCACTGCTTCATGGCCTCCGCGATCTCGTTGGCGGTGGAGAGGTCCAGGGGCGTCCCATCGGTGACACTGGTCTTCCAGGCGCCGTAGGACGCGGAAGACAGGCGCTCCTTCATGGTCTCCTCATTGAAAACCATGCTGCCGAACAGCTCGGGCAATTTCTTCGTTTCACACATATCACATAGCCTCCTAACTCAATTTTTAATTCTGAAAACGCATTAGAAACCGGGAGCAGTCACTGTCCGCTGGCTCCGTAGTTGGAGAGGACCCGGGCGGAGGGATCGTCCACGTCGCAGCCCTCCCAGGACCTGTTGGGCATCCAGAAGTCCCGGATCATCCGGGCCTGGCCGGGGTAGTACTGCTCGAAGATCTCCCGGTACAGCAGGCTCTCCTTGGTGAAGGGCGGGCAGTAGTCGTACTTGCGCCGCAGCGTCTCAAATTCGAGGTCCGTGTATTTCTCCTCGGCGTAGGCCTTCAGGTCGTCCACCATGGAGTGGCCCACCGCGTCGGAGAAGGCGGCCTTCTGCCGCCAGAGGATGCTGTCCGGCAGCAGGTGGTCTTTTTCAAAGGCGTGGCGCAGCAGATACTTGCCCATGTGATAGGTGTTCTGCTTCAGCTTGGGATCCACGCGCATGACGTATTTCACGAAGTCCAGGTCGCCGAAGGGCACCCGGGCCTCCAGGGAGTTGACGGAGATGCACCGGTCCGCCCGCAGCACGTCGTACATGTGCAGCTCATCCACCCGCTTTTTGGACTCGGCCTGGAAGGCCCCGGCGCTGGGGGCGAAGTCCGTGTACTTGTAGCCGAAGAGCTCGTCGCTGATCTCGCCGGTCAGCAGCACCCGCACGTCTGTCCGTTCGTGGATGGCCTTGCAGCACAGGTACATCCCCATGCTGGCCCGGACGGTGGTGATGTCCCAGGTGCCCAGGGCGGCGATGACCTCCGGCAGCGCCGCCAGGACCTCCTCCCGGGTCATGTAGACCTCCGTGTGGTCGGCGCCCATGAACTCCGCCGCCTCCCGGGCGTATTTCAGATCGATGGCGTCCGTGTCCATGCCGATGGCGAAGGTGCGGATCTTCTTCCCCAGCACCACCGAGGAGATGGCGCACACCAGGGAGGAGTCCAGCCCGCCGGAGAGCAGGAAGCCCAGGGGGGCGTCCGCGTCCAGCCGTTTGTCCACGGCGGCGATCAGCTTGTTGCGGATATTGCGGCAGACGGTCTCCAGGTCATCGGCGGAGTACTGCTCCACGGTAGTCAGATCCGCGTAGCGGACGAATTTGCCGCCCGCGTAGTAGTGTCCCGGCGGGAAGGGGCGGATCTCCTGGCACAGCCCCGCCAGGTTTTTCGGCTCGCTGGCAAAGACGATGGCGCCGTCCCGATCATAGCCGTAGTACAGCGGCCGGATGCCGATGGGATCCCGGGCGGCGATGAGTTCGTCCCTCTCGGCGTCGTAAATGATGAGGGCGAATTCCGCGTCCAGCTTGGCGAACATTTTCAGGCCGTACTCTTTGTACAGGGGCAGCAGGATCTCACAGTCGCTGCCGCTGCAGAAGGAATAGCCCTTCTCCGCCAGCTGCCGCTTCAGGGGACGGAAGCCGTAGATCTCGCCGTTGCAGACCACATAGTTCCCGTCCAGCGCAAAGGGCTGCATCCCCGCCTCCGTCAGGCCCATGATGGCCAGCCGGTGGAAGCACAGCCAGCCGGACGGCGTCTCGATGATCCGGGACATGTCCGGCCCCCGGGAGCGGGTTCTGTCAAAGAAGGGCAGCAGCTCTTCCTTGGTATAGGTCTTTTTGGAAAAACCCATGATTGCACACATGATAAAAGCACCTCCGGATAAATAAAAAACGCAGCTTTCTCCTAAAAATTTAGGACGAATAGCTGCGATCCGCGGTGCCACCTAACTTGCCCCCAGAAGGGGCCCCTTTCAAAGCTCCAACAAGCCCGTGTGATATAACGGTCACAAATCGTCGCACTTACTAACGGAGACCCGCGTTCAGATTGCAGCTACGGAGTGTTCTTCCCGCGGACTCTTTGGTACGGGGTTTCCACTCTCCCCCGCTCA